>PLYB01000016.1 GCA_003151655.1 Gallionellaceae bacterium
TAACACGCAATTGAGATTTGGACTTGTCCGCCACTTCAACCACATCTCCCGGACGCACCTGATAGGAAGGAATGTTGACGCGATGACCATTCACCAGAATGGAGTTGTGTCTTACCACTTGGCGGGCTTCTGCACGAGAAGCACCGAATCCCATACGATAGGAAACATTGTCCAAACGTGATTCCAAAATTTGCAGCAAGCTTTCGCCGGTAATACCGCGAGAAGCTTCAGCGCGCTTGTAAGTCAGACGGAACTGACCTTCCATCACGCCATANNACGGCACTTTGCATCAAGATTTCTAGCCAAGATCTATACTCCCAACAATTAGATACGACGCTTTTTCGGCGGACGGCAACCGTTATGCGGTACTGGCGTAATGTCTGAAACACTGGTGATTTTAAAACCAGCTGCATTCAGAGCACGCACTGCGGATTCGCGACCAGGGCCGGGGCCTTTGATACGCACTTCCAGATTCTTCACGCCGCATTCAACTGCCGCTTTACCGGCAGTTTCGGCAGCGATCTGAGCAGCAAACGGAGTGCTCTTACGCGAACCTTTAAATCCGTTACCACCACTGGTTGACCAAGCCAGAGCATTACCCTGACGGTCGGTGATAGTCACAATGGTGTTGTTAAAAGATGCATGTACGTGGGCGATGCCCTCGGCAACATTCTTTTTGACTTTCTTGCGCACTCTCGTGCTGGGCTTAGCCATGTCTCAAATCCTCTATTAAATTACTTCTTCGCACCGGCGATTGATTTACGCGGACCTTTACGGGTACGCGCATTCGTGCGGGTACGCTGACCACGACACGGCAAGCCGCGACGATGGCGCAAACCACGATAGCAACCCAAGTCCATCAATCGCTTGATGTTCATGGAGATTTCACGACGCAAATCGCCTTCCACTGTAAACTTGGCGACTTCCTCGCGCAGTTTTTCCATGTCAGTATCGCTGACATCTTTGATTTTAGTGGAAGTCACAACCCCGGCAGCAGCGCAAATTTCACTTGCACGTGTGCGGCCGATACCATAAATCGCAGTAAGTGCGATTACGGTGTGTTGATGATTTGGAATGTTTACACCTGCAATACGAGCCATGCAGCTACCCTATCGTTCAAAAGTCTTAAATTGTATCATCCAGCAGCGATTAGTTACAATCAACCCTGGCGTTGTTTATGGCGTGGATCGCTACTGCAAATTACTCGAACCACCCGATTGCGCCGAATAATTTTGCAATTACGGCATACCTTCTTTACTGATGCTTGAACTTTCATTTCGTTCTCCTAAAACCTGACACAACTACTTCATTTACTTTGCGCGGAATACAATGCGCGCCCTGCTCAAATCGTACGGTGAAACATCTACAGTAACTTTGTCGCCGGGCAGAATGCGTATGTAGTGCATACGCATCTTGCCTGAAATATGACCCAGTACCACAAAGCCGTTTTCCAACTTCACGCGAAACGTTGCGTTTGGCAGGGCTTCAACAATTTCACCCTGCATTTGTATAACGTCTTCTTTAGCCATCAGTGCGTCAACCCGCCTTTGAAATTGGCTTTCTTCAATAAACTTTCATACTGGTGCGACATCATGTAGGACTGAACTTGTGCCATAAAGTCCATCGTCACCACCACCAGAATCAACAAAGAAGTTCCGCCAAAATAAAACGGTACATTCCATTTAACCACCAAGAACTCCGGCAACAAACACACCAGGGTAATGTACACCGCACCGATCAAAGTCAGGCGCAACATAATCTTCTCGATATACTTTGCAGTCTGGTCACCGGGACGTATCCCGGGCAAGAACGCGCCGCTTTTCTTCAAATTATCCGCAGTTTCTTTCGGGCTGAATACCAGCGCCGTGTAGAAGAAACAGAAAAACACAATCGCCCCGGCATAGAACAGTACATAGATCGGTTGCCCCGGAGAGAGCTTCTCGCTCACATCCTTCAACCAGGTCATACCCTGTCCCGCGCCAAACCATCCTGCCAAGGTAGCCGGAAATAAAATTATACTTGAAGCAAAGATGGGAGGAATCACACCCGCCATATTCAACTTCAGCGGCAAATGCGAACTCTGCCCACCGTATACTTTATTACCCACCTGCCGCTTGGCATAGTTCACCAAAATCTTGCGTTGACCGCGCTCCACAAACACCACCAACGCTGTAATCGCAAATGCACCGATCAACAAGAACAGCACCAACGGTATCGAGAACGCGCCTGTTCGTGCCATTTCCAGAGTGTTGCCGATTGCATTCGGCAAACCGGCTGCGATACCCGCAAAAATGATCAGCGAAATACCATTACCCAAACCGCGCTCGGTGATCTGCTCACCCAGCCACATCAGGAACATCGTTCCGGTAACCAGAGTAATCACTGTGGTTAACTGAAACATCGATCCCGGATGAGGAACCAAACCAGCTTGCGATTGCAACGCTACCGAAATCCCAAACGATTGAAACAGCGCCAATACCAAAGTACCGTAGCGCGTATACTGCGTAATCTTGCGACGACCCGCTTCGCCCTCTTTTTTCAACTGTTCCAGTGTCGGTACCGCAATCGCTGCCAACTGCATGATGATCGAAGCCGAAATGTACGGCATGATTCCCAATGCGAATATGGTAAAGCGCGACAACGCACCGCCCGAGAACATGTTGAACATGCCCAAAATGCCGCCCTTTTGCGACTTGAACAGATCCGCCAAAACAGTCGGATCTATCCCCGGCACCGGAATATGTGCGCCGATACGGTAAACAATCAAAGCGCCTAGCAAAAACCACAAACGCTGACCGAGATCGCCGTATTTATTACCTTTAACACCTTTGGCAATCGTGCTCACTGGCTACTCTTATTCTGCGATGCTTCCGCCAGCAGCTTCCACTGCAGCGCGCGCACCCTTGGTCAACAGCAATCCTTGCAACTTGACTGCACGCTTGATTTCGCCAGCCAGAATAACTTTTGCACCGAGTGCAATTGCCGGAACTACACCCGCTTGCTTAAGTGCCAGCAAGTCGATGGTTTCTACCGGCATATTTTCCAAATCCGACAAACGAACTTGCGCCATATCGTTGCGAGTCAAAGAAACGAAACCGCGTTTAGGCAAACGACGCTGCAAAGGCATCTGACCGCCTTCGAAACCGACTTTATG
>PLYB01000180.1 GCA_003151655.1 Gallionellaceae bacterium
GAAGAACGCGACCATGTGAAAGAAATGCTATAGTTTATAACATATTTTATATCATAAACATATAGTTAAGCGTTCATTATTGCGTCAGATTCTGTGCAATTTTCTGCAATTTCTGCTTAATAGAATCAAAGAGTTGGTAAGTAGTTTCGGGGAAGAATTTACCGCGTTTCGGCACGACATTCTCTATGCCGGGTTCCTTCATGGCCGACTGAGGTAGTCTACCGCTGACTATTTTATTGCCCAACGGTGTTTGTGATTAAACTTCAGTTAGGCTGCAACCACTTCACTTTCAGGCATCACTTTCAGCATCCACTTGATAGCATCCAACAAATAACTATCCAGATTCCCATCACCGCGCCGTGCTGCATCCTGGGCAGACGTAACCAACTTGGCCATTTCATTTCCCATCATGGACGCGGGGAGCTTAGCCGACACCCCTTGTGCCCATTCTGTGACATGCAGAATAACCGATCCATTGGCATTGCTTGGTTCACGTGCCGTTGCCATTCCATCGCGCATCAAACTATTGATCGAGCTTACGCGAGTCGCTTCGGTGCCGATCCCGTCTATCAGCATCATTTTTAGCATCGACGCTTCAGTGAAAGGCGCTGGCGCAACAGTTTCAAGTCTTTTAACCTGTACGCCCGTTACGATCTCTTCAGCTCCTTTCCTATAAATTCTCTTGGGGCTGCCCTTTTTCATTGACCGATATTTTTCATAATCAGGATGCCATGGTTGGACAAGATTGGTGAATCCCGCCTTGGCCAAAGATTGCTCATGCAGCTTGAAAATAGCTCCTTCAACATCAACCAACACCGTACGTCGGTCGATCATGGCAGCGCCCATGGCCTGCATCTGAATGTTCTGTTGCACCAGCTTGTAAATCCCATCCATGCTGTCAGTTGCGCCTTCCGGCAAAATACCGGTTACGCAGATCGCAGAGTGCGCGGCAAATACTGCATTACCCTCTCCGGGAAGCTTGGTTGAGCTGGAACGCGGGTAACTGATCGCCCCAGCCTCATACAAATCCTGAGCCGCCGAGTAGCCGTTTGACAGGCCGATTCCAGACAACGCCGCATCGGCCAGTAATGCCGACAATGAGTAAGGCAATGGAGGGGCGATCTCGATTGAATCCTCTATGATTGAAGTTATCGTGCCACTCGCCCCTTTCAGATCAAGCATCGCATCCAAAGTACCCTGCCCAAGCAATACCGGTGCACGACCGCTGAAATAATGAAACTCAACCGCGTCCCCCATCATATTTGCTGTGACCTGATGATAAGTAGCCGGCTTGAATTGAGATATTTCGCGCTCACGGCGAACCAGCTCGGCCAGCAGTCGTGTTTTGATTCTGCCAATATGAGTGGTTTTTCCGAATTTCACCGAAAAAGCGCGTGAAAGATTCATGCCTAGCAGCCAGTCCAGTTTCCTGCGAATATTGGCAGAACGGTAATAGCTATCTGTCGCCGACAGCGGTTGCATGTTGGACATAGCTGCACCCAACCCGTCAACATTGAGCGCCGACACCCACAACCGGGAAACATTGCCCAGGTAGTTGTGCGCATTCAAAAGGTCACGACCGATCAATTCGCCCTCTTCGTCCGGGTCGGTAGCCAACACAACATGATCGGCCTGCTTTAGAAAACGCCCGATTGTGTTGAATATTTCCTTGGTGCGCTCATCATTTTTCACCTGCATCACCCATTCCGGTGGCAGTACCGGCAAATCCTTGATTTTCCATTTGCCCTTGCCAATATATTCGTCAATCATCGCCAGTTCCATCAAATGCCCTTGAGCTGCCACGACAACCACTCCATTTCCTTGCCATGCACCATCCGAATAACGATTCGCCCCGATGTGCTGCGCAAGCGTTTTTGCCTGGTTTGGTTTCTCACATAAAAATAGTTTCTTCATTGCCTTTCTCTTTCTAAAATAATAGTCTGTATGTTCTGTCGTCAAACATGCTGCCGCCGCACCCGTTGTTGAACAGATCATCAAACGTGCTGGATATGCTGCTGCCAAACTATTTGATTCAATCTGGGTTTATATGCTGAAATTTTTTCAACAGTCACGCAAAGAACCTCACCACCTCCACCATCGCCTGCGTGTCCCGTTCGCAGTATTTAAGCAGGTTACGAATTTTCTGATTACGGATAGCAGGAACGATTTTCGGGTCAGTGATCTCAAGGTAGGCCAGTTGCGCCAGCGTGCCGTTCTGAACATCTTCGAGTTGTGAGTAGTCGAGGTGCGGCGCCACTGTAGGCAACACCGCTTTGATCGACCATGCCCCCTTCATGGCGGGATGGTAGTAGTAGCTGCGCAGCCATGGCAGCAGATCCACCAACCGATCAATGATGCCTTGCAATTGTGCTTCGAGGTCTGGGCAAAAGCGGATAAGCTGGTTAAGCACTGTGCTCTCGAATATGCCGTAGACGATGATCGGCCCATCGCTTTTCAAAGCGGCGATTAGGCTCTCAGCAAAGGCACGCATGGGCGCGTTGCCGCTTGTGTCCAGGAACTCGCGGTGTTCCAGCGATCTATCGGCGCGTTCAACATGGCATGACCATTGAAACGGTAATTGCTTGTGCGGACGTGTGCCTTTCCATCTGGGTATGGCGAGGTTGATGGTCTCGAAATCCAGATAGAAACGCGGATAGGGCAGCTTGGCGAGTTCTTGCTTGAGTTGCGGAGATACAAATGGCTGGTTGCCCTTCGTTGCCTGCCAGACCATGATGTGGCGTTCGTTTTGTAGCATGCCAGCCGGGATGTCGCGTACATCCTCGATGCCTGCATCATGAAGTTCATCAAGGATTTTTCTGGCATTGGGGAGGATGGATACCGGGTATTCCGGCAGATCCTTTTCGCAGTGGGCTAGAAACTGGCATTCCGGATTAGTGCATTGCGAGCCCATCCGTACTATAGACATGGGCTTGGCCAGAATGTCACGATGGGCGGCCAGCCATGCCGGCATATCAGGCAGCAGCGCCCTAACTTTGTCCGTGACATCTTCTTCGACGATCAACCCATGGTAGTTACCGGTTCCTGCATACTCGAACCCGGTATCGACATGCGCCACACAGATTTCCTGAACCGGCATCCCGGCATTTTCCAATACCAAGAGTTGCACTGCGCAGTCGAGCAGGTGATGATCCTTGACGCTGCCGGAGGATTTAACCTCGACCATCCGCCAGCCACCATGGGTTGGCACCAGAATATCGGTGCGCACCAGCGTGTCGTCATGCAGGAAGGCAGCCTCGAACAATGGCGCGGAATTTTTATTGGCAAGCAGTAGGGATGTTTCCAGAACTGCCTGTTCAGGTTGTGCCACATGGCCGATCAGTATGCCACCGGGATAGTTGAGCCTCGAAAGCTTGCCGAGCTCGATGCCTGCGGCAATGGTTAATTGTGAAGTGGCGGATTCCTCTGCCAGCCCCCGCTGAAATGTTTGGAGCCAGAGACGCTTCGGGCATCTGAGGCCTGACAAGACGCGGGATTTTGTGATGTAGCTAGGCATGGCTGAATTATATTCTGTGGTGTCAGATTTCAATTACAGATGTGGTGGGTTAACAGTTATTTGCGGACACAGTGCATCCTGGCTGTCCTGTCAGTCTTTCCAGAAATCCTTGAAGCGCTCAGGCGAAAGCTGAGTGTAACGGACGGTGTGCTGAATATTCTTGTGGCCAAGGTAATGCTGGATGGCGCGGGTGTCCTGCCCTGCCTGCGCCAGCTTGTAGCCGCAGGCATGACGCAGCATATGGGGATGCACTGAAAACGGCAACTTGGCCTCCTCCCCTGCCCTGCCGATAATCTTGCGAAAGGCATCCGGCGATAAAGGCGCCTTGCGCTCACTACTGAAAACATAGGGCAACGTTGAGTAATCGCGCTGCAAACGGCGCAGCGCCCGCAATTCTAGCCCACCCAATGGATGAACACTGGGATTGCCATGCTTCAGGCGATTGACATGCATCAGTCCCGTTTTCAGCTCAACCTGATCTCAGCGCATATTGACCAGTTCGGTGACACGCAGGCCGTGGCGATAGGACAACAAAATAAGGGTGGAATCGCGATGGCCGTGCCGTCCTACTTGGGCTGCGGCATCCATCAGTTGTGAAACCTCTTGTTCCGTGAGGTATTCGCGGCTGCGGTAGTCAGCGTTCTTCCGGCGTTGCGGAATTTTCCGATTTAGGGTGTGTGGCGTGCTCCGCCGAGGAAGCGGCAGAACCTCTATATTGCTTGATGCCATTATGTGAACTCTCCATTTAAGGGCTCTTTTACGGAAAGTGTTGATGCTTGATTCCGTAACCGAGCGCGTTCACATAATCTACACAGGTGCGTGTGCAATCCAAAGATTTTTCGCGCACTAGGGATATGTTCCAAAAAGCCGGGCTACGCGATGATCGCAATCCGGCCTGTATTGAGTTGTTAGATTTACTTCGTGCTGGTGGTGTAAGTTATATTTGTAACCACGTCATGCTCGTCCAAAGCCACTTTTAGAACTTTGGCTTTGGTAATAAGCTTCCCGTCACTACCTTTCGTGCTCGGCGAATAACTATAAATGATTGCCTTATCAATTGGCGGGATGAGATAAGCAGTCGGCTCCCCCATTAACTGAGCAACATCAGCCTTGGTGCTTTTACCTTTGACAATCTGTGACTGTTTAGATTCGTCGAAATCGGTAGAATCCGTCTTATATGACGATGAGTATTGCTGTCCAATCAGCTTATCCTCTTTATCGAAGTAAAAACTCCATACCTTGGTTGGAGACACCCCAGGCTCAGATGGCTCGGCCGCCGTATCCGAGTGTGCGTAATAATTAAGCTTAACGATATAGCCGTCATTCAACTTCAATGTCCCCGTAGCGGTCGGGTTACCTAATGCCAAGAGAACAGTTGCCCTAGAATCCTTGCCAACATCGAATTCCTTGCTGGCATACTTGAAATCAGCATTGGGATTGCGTCCAGCATCGCCATTCAATCCCATCGCCGAATTTATAGGGCACATGAGGCCAATGCAAACCCCGGCAGTCGTTCCATCAGAATACTTCACGGCACTACAGCCGCTCAAAGCGAACGCCACGATTGCTGTAACCAAAATACCACCAAAACTAAATAACGTTTGTTTCATTTTTAAATCCTTTCATTCGATTATTAAAAAAAAGTGCATGAGAACAGTGAGTGATTTAAGAGAGGACGCGATTCATAGCAACAATTATGGGAACTTCGCAGGCGATGTTGGATTGGCTTTGGTTGGGATCGAATCTTGGCATGGTGCATTGAGGATGCGCCAACAGTTCGTAGCCATTCAAAGCTGTGTATGTAATTTTTTGTAGCCATGTGCATACATGCAATGCTCATAAGCCCTATCAAACTGAGCTTGAACTTTAGCCTTGGTCTCATCTGATGAAGGTGAGCCGCTTACCGCGCCTTCAGTCGCACCTGTAAGCCTGCCGGCGCCATTGCGTGGCCGCCAATAAGCGCGCCAATAGTTGCACCAAGAAGAGCGTCCTCGCCTGGATTTACAGTTCGCGTAGCGTTTTCCACCTCTGCGGAGCCAAACTCGTCTACGGCTGATTTTTCTCCAGCAATTCTGCACTCTCTTAAATCTTTGGAGTACTGACGCGCGTCCAGGTCATGAGGTATTCTAATATCCGCGTTGACAGGCATCATCTTTGGCGGAGTTGCGCATCCGGCAAGAACGACCGCGCAGCCAAACGCTAAAACTAATTTTGAATTGCTCATGATCATTCTTTTCTTCGTCAGCATATTTAGTTGCCTAATACCTTCTGTTTTTCCACTTGGAATTCTTGATCCGTCAATACTCCCTCCTTCTTCAATTCGGCCAAGTTTTTCAAGAGCTGTATGCGCTGCTCTGGTGTGGTTGATGTGGAAGCTGCTGAAGGACTAGGTGTCGATAATTGAACCTCCTTCGCTATCGGTTGCGGCGGAACGGCTTGTGGAGGTGCAACTACCAATGCGGGCGCGATAATTTCTTGATGTGTCGCAGGTTGGGCAACCGCTTGTATGTTTCGCGAGGAATTCACCACACGCAAGAAGTTATTCTCAAACTCATTATTCCCGAGTTGGTTTTCAAGGACACGGGCATTGCCGGCGCCAAAATAGATATTGGTGTATTGAGTGGTATCGGCACCGAAGCTAATAACAGCCTGATGCGATTTGGTCATGACAGAAACAATTTGCCCATCCGGGGAATATTCGACCAGCGCGTTATCTAGGCCTACCCATTCGATCGTGCTTTTATTGTCATGTGGCATGTAGAAATATTGTGCCAAGATCGTATTTATTTTCCCGCCTAGTTCAGGCTTGTAAAGCTTGACCACATTTCCGCGCGAGCTGGCAAAGGCCACGTAACGCTTGCCTATTTCATCATCCAATGGCGAATAATTGTAGCTTCGCATGTATTGAACGACCGACCCCATATTGGAGTTGCGATACATAAGCCTTTTGAGCGTGAGTGATGTGGGGCTTAGCTGCTGGAGCTCAAATCCTTTCGCATTTTGAGCAAAATCCTTATTCAGCCCCTCTTCCTTGCCGTCATCTGACAAGTAATAGAACTGATCGACCAATTGCTTGTCGGCGACATTTTTGTACTTTTCGATTTTTTGTTTGGACGTATCAAACACTGATTTGAGTCCGGTGGTAAGACTATCAAGTATCCCCGCTGAACAAACTGGAATGCATGTTGCGAAAGCTGCCGCAAGAAAAGCGGCCGACAAACGAAATTTATTATTCGCTCTATTTAGACAAATCATCATATTATTCCCCTTGCTGAACGACTGGCTTGGTAGCTTCAGGCAAGACAGTATTGAGGGAAAATAAGGCAAGCCACATCATGACCAAGCTCAATTGACTGGACAGCGTTATCAGCATGCCGAATTCGCTACCCTGAACGCTGCCGGATGTATTTATGAAAATAATAAATCCCTTAAAAATCATATAAGCGCTCAATACACGCAAGGCCCAGCCGGTGATACCCTTTACGTTCTTCATTTTTCTCTCCCTTAGAATGCCTTGCTCTGAGACTGCGCCTTCTGGCGTACTTGAGCGTTTTTCTCAGTATTGATTTCTGCTTGCATTTGTTTGTTTGCAGCGGAGTCAATAAACCTTAAGAGCGTCGTAGTGTCCGGCCAGCCACGAGATACTTCTATTTGCATACCTTGACCCATACTCCATTTCGCAGTTACTGGACCGAGGCCATAGCTTCCGCTTTTCGAAGACGGACGACCGTACTTCGTGGTTACCATGTCAATAACCTTTCCGACCAGACCTGTATCCATAAACCCCGAAAATGTGTATTCAGCAAAAGCAAATTTATTGGAAGCCGACACATATCCGGCTTTGAAATCAGAAGCCCCTTCAAGTACTTTTTGAGCGTCGTAAGTGTCAACCCAATAGCCGTTGTCCTCACGCGTAGGCGCCATTCCATTTTGCTTGAATACTTGCCTGAGTTGATCGCGATCTGCATTCTTGAGCGATACTCCAAAAAGCTCGACCTGCTTGGATTTTTGATCTGCATTAGCGTTGGGAGCTACCGAGAACAAAGCAGCAGCGGCAATGGACACTACAATAATTGCTTTACTAAACTTCATTGATTTCCCCCTACATATAAAATTTCATTTATCCTAAAAACCGCAGTTGCCGC
>PLYB01000196.1:0-2488 GCA_003151655.1 Gallionellaceae bacterium
GTGGGCATGGAAAGCGTGCAGGGCGATGTGCGTTTTGCGCAAGAATTGAGAAATATGGGAGCGCTCAGTAATTGGGGACCGAACTGGATTGAGGTGAGTGCGCCTGCAAACGGCAAGCTCAAAGCTATTGAATGCAATTGTGAGAACATCCCTGATGCGGCGATGACGCTGGCGGTGGTCGCGCTGTTTGCCAACGGTACAACGAAGCTGAGCAACATCGCCAGCTGGCGCGTGAAAGAAACTGANNGATACTTACGACGACCACCGCATGGCGATGTGTTTCTCACTGATCGCTTTCGGTGGTGCAGGTGTGCGTATCAATGATCCCAAGTGCGTAGCCAAAACTTTTCCGGATTATTTCGAACGATTTCTTTCAGTTGTTGAAAAAAGAAGTTAAGGGTACCCGTTATTTGAAGTGATATACGAGAGCGGCAAATCCGTTGTCGGCAAATTGCGTGTTAACCAGCGGGCTGCCGGTGATGGCGGCTCCCAGCCATTTGCGTTGCAGGTAAAAATCGGCAAACCAGCCGTAGTTAAGCGGAACTTCAAACATGATCCTAAACGAGCGGTTGGTGGATGCTGTGGGGGTATAACTGGCATAACCGCTCGCAACTGATTCGGCGGCGGACACTCCGTAGTAGTACTGGGTATAGTCGCTGGAATATTGTTCGATACCAAGCTGCGGATAGACGGCCATTTCTCCCAGCGGAAATTTTGCGGCATAGACGGCTTCGTAGATATTCCCATGCGAGCTGTTCGCGTCATAAAAGGCGTATAGAAAGAAAGCGCCAATCGGTGTCAGTTGGAAAGTTCCAATACCTATGGGGGCGGGATTTTGGCGGTCAGTTATTCCGTTCAGTTCGGCAATGCCGGCAGTCTGATAACCGTCGAATTTTATTCTGCCAACCAGTTCCAGATGGCCATAGCCGACGGGTACGGTCTTAACGCCGAAGGTGTCGATGCGGGTAAATACCCGCCCATAGTCGAAATAGGCATAAGGTAGAACTGTGCTGCTGTTGCCTACGCCTCTGATCGGGTTTGAGGATACGTTGGCGAAGATGCCCAAGTCACCTTGTATGCTGTTCGTAAAATCTTCGGAAGCTTGGGCGTTTGCCGACAGAATAAGTGCGAGCGGGAAAATTGTGTTGATTAGCTTCACGTAAGGTCTTTCCGTTAATTCGTATGGATAAATGCCGTAGCGTACGCATCGTGCCGTGAACGGGATAAATAATCAAGGCGGCAGAGGAGCTGACTTTGTCCGCTGCTGCAATGTTGTGATAAATTGCCCAAGTTTTTCTTATTGGAGGTTGCAAGTGCATATTTCAAATATTCCCGTTATCGCTATCGATGGACCTTCCGCATCCGGCAAAGGTACGGTGGCGCAACGCGTGGCGACGGCGCTGGGTATGCATTATCTCGACAGCGGAGCGCTGTATCGTTTGCTGGGCTTGGCGGCGCAGCGGCGCGGCATCGCACTGGAGGCCGAAGATCGCTTGGCGGAACTGGCGGGGCAAGTGGATATTCGTTTTGAAGGTGCAGACATCTGGTTGGATGGCGCGCAAGTGGGAGATGAATTGCGCACCGAAGAGGCCGGTTCGGCTGCTTCCAAGATCGCGGCGTTGCCCAAGGTGCGTGCGGCTTTGCTGGATAAACAGCGCGATTTTCGGCGTGCTCCAGGGCTGGTGGCGGATGGGCGCGATATGGCATCGGTGGTGTTCCCCGACTCGGTTTTGAAGATATTTTTGACCGCCAGTGCCGAGGCTCGCGCAGAGCGTCGCTTTAAACAGTTGAAAGAAAAAGGAATGGGTGCTAATATCGCCGCCCTTTTGCAGGATATACAGGCGCGCGACGAGCGAGATACTCAACGTAGCGTGGCTCCTCTGCAACAGGCGCAAGGTGCGAGCTTGCTGGATACGACCCCTCTGAACATCGAGCAGGCGGTGCAGGAAGTGCTATCTCGCTACCATGCGTTGGAGTCCAAATAGAGCCTTCTATTTGGGTTGACTAACTAACCCCCGCTCATCACGGGATTGTTCTTGAAAGTAAATCGAAAATGACCGCTGTCGCCGAAATGGAAATGGAAAGTTTTGCCTCCCTATTTGAAGAAAGCCTGAGCCGCAAAGAAATGCGCGCAGGTGAATTGATCACTGCCCAAGTCGTTCGCGTCGAGCAGAACGTGGTCGTGGTTAATGCCGGACTGAAATCCGAAAGTTTTATCCCCGTTGAAGAGTTCAAAGACGCAGCGGGCAATATCGAAGTCAAAGCAGGCGACTTCACCACAGTGGCGATTGAGTCGCTGGAAAATGGTTATGGCGAAACGCGCTTGTCGCGTGAAAAAGCCAAGCGTCTGGCTGCNNTTGCCCGGTTCGCTGGTGGATACACGTCCGGTTAAGGACACCACGCCATACGAAAACAAGACCATGGAATTGAAGGTCATCAAGCTGGATCGCAAGCGCAACAACGTGGTGGTTTCCCGCCGCGCTGTGCT
>PLYB01000196.1:2500-8028 GCA_003151655.1 Gallionellaceae bacterium
AACATCACCGACTACGGCGCATTTGTTGACCTGGGCGGTATCGATGGTCTGTTGCACATCACCGACTTGGCATGGCGTCGCGTGAAGCACCCATCCGAAGTGTTGACAGTTGGCGATGAAGTTGAAGCCAAGATCCTGAAATTCGACCAAGAGAAGAACCGCGTTTCTTTGGGCATCAAGCAAATGGGCGATGATCCTTGGAATGGTCTGGCACGTCGCTACCCACAAGGCACACGCATGTTCGGTAAGGTGACTAACCTGACTGATTACGGTTCTTTCGTTGAAATCGAACAGGGTATCGAAGGTCTGGTGCACGTTTCCGAAATGGACTGGACCAACAAGAATGTTCATCCTTCCAAGGTCGTTGCTCTGGGCGACGAAGTAGAAGTGATGATTCTGGAAATCGACGAAGCACGTCGTCGTATCTCTCTGGGTATGAAGCAGTGCAAGTCTAATCCTTGGGACGACTTTGCGCTTAACCACAAGAAGGGCGACAAAGTTAAGGGCGCGATCAAGTCTATTACCGACTTCGGCGTGTTCATCGGCTTGGATGGCGGTATCGACGGTCTGGTGCATTTGTCTGACCTGTCTTGGAATGTTGCCGGTGAAGAAGCTGTGCGCAACTACAAGAAGGGCGACGAACTAGAAGCAACCGTTCTGGCTATCGACGTTGAGCGCGAGCGTATTTCTCTGGGCGTGAAGCAATTGGAAGGTGATCCATTCGGCGGCTATGTTACCGGTCATGACAAGGGTGCGATCGTCACCGGTATCGTCAAGTCACTGGATGCCAAGGGTGCTGTGATTGCATTGGAAGGCGATGTAGAAGCCTATCTGAAGGCTTCTGAAGTTTCCGCTGACCGCGTGGAAGATATTCGCGGCCACCTGAAAGAAGGCGACAAGGTAACTGCGTTGATCATCAATGTGGATCGCAAGAATCGCGGCATTAACCTGTCCATCAAGGCGATGAATAAGGCTGACGAGGCTTCCGCAATGCAGAAATTTGCTGCGGACAACCAAAGTACGGCTGCAGGCACGACCAATCTGGGCGCATTACTCAAGGCCAAGATGGATTCCAGCAAGGCTGATGCATAATCAGGAGCTAAAGGACTATGACTCGTTCTGATCTTATTATCAAACTGGCTGAGCGTTATACGCAGTTGCTGGGCAAGGATGCGGAGCTTGCCGTCAAGGTTATCCTCGACAGCATGTCTTCGACTCTGGCTCAGGGCGGACGTATTGAAATACGCGGCTTTGGCAGCTTTGCCTTGAACTATCGACCACCTCGTCTCGGGCGTAATCCCAAGTCGGGTGACAAGGTTCAAGTTCCGTCCAAGTATGTACCGCATTTCAAGGCCGGAAAAGAGTTGCGTGAGCGGGTAGATTATCCCCAGTCGTGATTGTTGGCGGGGTGAATGAATTGGCGGCTATCGCGAGATGAGCCGCCAATTTTTTATGTGTTCATGGTATCGTTGCGTCTCATCTGATACCGGTAATGAAAGATGCGATATTTAGTTTGGGCGTTGCGTGCTGCATTGTTTGTACTGCTGCTGGGTTTCGCAGTGAAGAACGATCAACCGGTGGTGCTGAAATATTTTTTCGGCTATGAGTGGCAGGCCTCCCTGGTCGTCATTTTGTTATGTTTTTTTACCGTTGGCGTATTGATCGGCGTATTGGCCATGTTGAGCAGTATGTTTCGTCAACGTCGGGAGTTGGCAGCGCTGCGGCGCGAACTCGAACTAAAAAATAAGCTGGACGGGCATCATGATGCCTAATACCCCTCTATTTATTTAACCCTGTTAATTTTTGATTTTCATCAGTTATGGAATTTGAACCTTGGATGTTGTTGGTCTTCCCGTTGTTCTTTGGTATGGGATGGTTGGCCGCACGTATCGACATAAAAGAGTTATTGTCAGAATCCAGCGCGTTGCCACGCTCCTATTTTCAAGGGCTGAATTTATTGCTCAACGAGCAGCAGGATGAGGCGATCGAAGCGTTTATCGAGGTCGTCAAAGTCGATCCGCAGACCATTGAATTGCATTTTGCCTTGGGGAGTTTGTTCCGCCGTCGTGGCGAAGTGGATCGTGCCATTCGCATGCATCTGAACCTGGTCGAACGCGGCGATTTGAATGAGGAAAAAAGGCAGCAGGCATTGTTCGAGCTGGCGCAAGACTATTTGAAGGCTGGCATTTTGGATCGGGCGGAGAGTTCCTTTGCGGCTTTGCAATCGACCCGCTACGAAAAAGAGTCACTCGACTTTTTGCTGGAGATATACCAGAAGGAAAAAGATTGGCTCAAGGCCATCGAAATGACCCAACGTTTGACAGCGTTGACCGGTGTACCTCACGGTAAAGAGGCGGCCTTCTTTTTTTGCGAATTGGCTGTGGCTGAGCTTGCCAATAAACAAACAGATACGGCGACGGTGCATTTGGAACAGGCACTTGCCGTCGATCCGCAAGGTGTGCGCGCCACGATTATGCTGGGTGATATTGAGGCAGAAGCAGCGCGGCATTTGCCGGCGATTGAGTTATGGCGACAAATCGAACAGCAAGATGCGCAATATCTGCCACTAGTGGCGGAACGCTTGTTGCAGGCTTATCGTCAAAGTCAAAATGAAAATGGCGGCATTTTATTGCTCGAAGAATATTTGGCGAAATATCCTTCGCTCGATTTGATGAATGTTCTATTCAGCGCCATATTGCAGCGCGACGGGGCGGAAGCCGCTTACAAGCTGGTACGCAACGAATTGAAGCGTCATCCCACTTTGCTGGGATTAGACAAACTGCTCGAAGCAACGTTACTGGATGTGAAAACTGAGCGGCGCGCCGATATTGAACTGGTTAAAAATCTGGTGCACCAGCGTACCCGCGCGCTGGCGATGTATCGCTGCAAACGCTGCGGCTTCAAAGCGCACCATTTTTACTGGCATTGCCCGGCGTGTAACGGATGGGAGACTTATTCTCCGCGACGTACCGAAGAGATCGGGGTGACGGCGTGAGCGATCCAAAAATTATCGTGGCATTGGACTACCCCGATGCCGAATCTGCATTAGCCTTGGTCGAGCGTCTTGATCCTGCTTTATGTCGGCTCAAGGTCGGCAAAGAGTTATTTACCGTGGCGGGGCCGCAGTTGGTTGCGCAACTGATGCGGCATGGTTTTGAAGTATTCCTTGATCTGAAATTTCATGACATCCCCAACACGACGGCGCAGGCTTGCAAAGCGGCGGCAAGCTTGGGCGTGTGGATGGTGAATGTGCATGCACTTGGCGGCAGTCGCATGATGGAGGCGGCACGCGAGGCGCTGGCAAACTTCAATCATCCGCCGAAGTTGATCGCGGTAACGGTGCTGACCAGCATGGCGCAGGCTGACCTTGTCGAGCTTGGAATATCGGTTACACCTGCCGAACAAGTGCTGCGTCTGGCAGCATTGGCACAAAGCAGCGGGCTCGACGGCGTGGTCTGTTCCGCGCAGGAAGCCGCGCTATTGCGCCAACAAGCCGGAGCGAGGTTTTGTCTGGTTACGCCGGGTATCCGTCCCGCTGATGCAGCGGCAGACGATCAATCACGCATCATGACACCGCGCGCCGCCTTGGAAAATGGCTCCAGCTATCTGGTCATCGGGCGGCCCATCACCAAAGCGGTTGATCCACTGCTTGCCTTACAACAAATCGCTAATGAAATAGGAGAGCCGGCATGAGTAAATTGCCGCCATTTACAGGGGCTCGCGTATTGGTCGTGGGCGATGTTATGCTTGATCGTTACTGGTTCGGCGATGTGCATCGCATTTCGCCGGAAGCCCCCGTTCCGGTACTCAAAGTGAGTCGCGTGGAAGAACGCCCCGGCGGTGCTGCCAACGTGGCCCGCAACATCGCTTCGTTGGGGGCGCACTGTACTTTATTGTCGGTGGTGGGGGCGGACGAAGCGGGCGATTGCCTGCAACGGCTGTTAACCGAGCAGGGCGGAGTAGAGGCGCTGCTGCATCGCGACGAAGGATTCTCAACCATCGTGAAATTGCGCGCCGTCGCGCGCCAACAACAATTGTTGCGCATTGATTTTGAAACGCAGCCTAGCCATGAAGTGTTGCAAGCCAACTTGGCAGAGTTCAAAGACCAGCTGCCGAATTGTAATGTAGTGATCTTGTCCGATTACGGTAAAGGCGGCTTGGCGCACATTGCCGAAATGATTCAACAGGCACGTGCGGCTGGCAAGCCGGTGCTGGTCGATCCCAAAGGGGATGATTACGCGCGTTATCAAGGTGCGACCTTGCTTACGCCTAATCGCAGCGAGTTTCACGATGTGGCGGGAAGCTGGAAAAGCGAAGCCGAATTGAATAGCAAAGCCGAAAAATTGCGCACCGAACTGTTACTCGACGCATTGCTGGTGACGCGTAGCGAAGAAGGTATGAGCCTGTTCCGCGCCAACAGCGTGTTGCACGAACCGACACAAGCGCGCGAAGTGTTTGACGTGAGCGGTGCGGGAGACACCGTGATTGCTACACTGGCAGTGATGCTGGCGAGTGGTGCCGAAATGGGCGATGCGGTGCGCATTGCGAACCGTGCAGCGGGAATCGTAGTGGGCAAATTGGGTACGGCAGTTGTTTCGCGTGAAGAGATATTGCAAGACATGGCTTGAATGGGAGTTAATTAAGGCACCCGCCCCTTGGGACGTAGTGTTTTTCGTAGGTCGGGATTTATCCCGACGGGGTTAGCGAATCGAAGAAAAAACGTCGGGTTGAAACCCGACCTACAAAAATATAACTACCCAATACCCAGCTGCTTGCGGCGGGGGGCTTTATTTTCAAGCCGGAGTGATAAGAGAGATCAATGAATTCTGGTAGTAAAAATCGCATTCAGGACGAATTCGCTTTCGTGCTGCACAGTTACCCTTTTCGCGAAACCAGTCTGGTGTTGGAAGTTTTCAGCCGCCAGTACGGACGCGTACCTTTGGTTGCACGCGGGGCACGCCGCCCGAAATCGGCGCTGCGCGGATTGTTGATGAGTTTTCAACCGCTGGCGCTGAGCTGGTTCGGCAAGCATGAGCTGCGCACTTTGCACAGTGCCGAATGGCAAGGCGGGCAACCGCTGCTGCAAGGCACCGCGCTGATGTGCGGTTTTTATTTAAATGAATTACTGCTCAATCTGACCGCGCGAGATGATCCGCACGAGAGCCTGTTTGATTATTACCGGCAGACTTTGCAACGTCTGATGCAGGAAGACGATCACGCTTCGACCTTGCGCTGTTTCGAAAGGCACCTGCTGCAAGAATTGGGTTATGCGTTGCTGTTGGAGCATGAGGCGGGCAGCAACAAGCCCATCGATACGGACAAGAATTATCGCTATATTCTGGAGCAGGGAGCGATTCCTGACGAACGCGACTTTACCGAGGGCTTGTTGATCGCGGGGAAGACGTTGCGGGATATCGCAGCGGACGATTACACTGACGTAAATAGCGCGCGCCAGGGCAAACAATTGATGCGCATGTTGTTGAACCATCATCTCGGCGGCGTAGTGTTGCACACGCGGGAACTGATTA
>PLYB01000192.1 GCA_003151655.1 Gallionellaceae bacterium
CCGCCGATGGCTTCAGAACCATACAGAGCACTGGCATTACCGCGCACCACTTCAATATGATCCACTTGATCCAACATGATCTGATCCAACGAGGTTGTTCCGGTAGTAGCTGAATTAATACGTACGCCATCCAGCAGCACCAAAACTTGCGTACTATTCGTGCCGCGCAAGTACAGGCTTGATGTTTTACCCATTCCACCATTCTGCGAAATCTCCACTCCCGCCACATTGCGTAGAATGGTCGGCACATCGGCTGCCTGCGAATCGCGGATATCCTGTGCGGTTAGCACTGTGGTGCTGGCCAGCGATTGCTTGAGCGGTTGCTCAATACGTGTGCCGGTAACTACGGTTATTTCAAGGGGGGCATCTGTCGCCGCATGGGCTAGCGAGCATGCCACGCACAACATGGCTGCAAAAAGTTTGTTTCTGATTTTCATTAAGATTTTCCTGAGTCAGTTCCAAGGTTCCCCGTTGGAATGTTCAAATTCAGGAAATGTCGCAAAGTACAGATAACAAGAAGGAAGTGCAGAAACTAAGCGGAATAGCTAGCTGCCCTACCATCCATGTGCCGCCCGCAGCATTTCCTGGCTATACTCAAGGCCGGTCTCCGGGCTCACAAGTTTTGATTTGCCGCCTTCCCATGATTGCTCACAGTGGCATATTGGCAAATCCGCACTCGCTTACCGTTGCGGGGGCAGCACAGGTTCTTCACCTGTTTCCCGTTTAACCGGACGGCATGCGCGCGTCCGGCACCTCAAGGTAGTGCATATTAACATATCCCCCATTGTCAGTTGATTCAGCAGAGACATTTGGCACTGGCAGCCAGCTCGACAATGCCCACGACTACGCGTATAAACGCAGCTGCATTTGCAGTGCCATGGGTGAAGTGAGAAGCCGGTGAAAACCCGGCGCGGTCGCGCCACTGTATTTGGTTGGGATGTCTTAAACATGCCAAACCGAGAGTCAGACCTTGCTTCACCATCGATTTTTAACCCGAACGGGACGCAGTATCCCAAGGAGTTGTCCGATGTTTTCTCATTTAGCCAATATTTTCAGTGATTCGAACGCGCAGGTTCGAGGCAAACTGTTCGGCATTTATGGCGTACTAATCACCATTAATGTTCTCGCTTGGGCTTGGGCTCTGGTGGCATTCCGTGATTATCCCGTGTTGCTTGGCACCGCCTTGCTGGCTTACAGCTTTGGCTTGCGCCATGCCGTCGATGCCGACCATATTGCCGCAATCGACAATGTCACCCGCAAATTGATGCAGGAAAAAAAGCGCCCCGTCGCACTGGGCCTGTTCTTTTCCCTGGGGCATTCCAGTGTAGTCGTGCTTGCCTCGGTCGCTATTGCTATGGCCACGGCAGCAATGACAGGACGTTTCGAACACTTAAAGGAGGTTGGCGGGGTGGTCAGCACCTCGGTATCGGCGCTGTTTTTGTTCGCTATCGCCATCATGAATCTGTTTATTCTGAAATCGATTTACCGGGCATGGCGCAAGGTCAAGAACGGTGATGCTTACGTTGATGATGATTTCGACATGTTGCTGGCAGATCGGGGCTTTCTGGCCCGATTGTTTCGTCCGCTGTTTCGCATGATCACGCGAAGCTGGCACGTATTTCCGCTGGGATTTCTGTTCGGCCTGGGCTTCGATACCGCGACCGAAATAGGCTTGCTTGGCATATCAGCCACCCAGGCATCGCAAGGGCTTTCCACTTGGTCGATCATGATTTTCCCGTTGTTGTTTAGTGCGGGAATGTCCCTTGTCGACACGCTGGATGGTCATTTGATGCTCGGCGCATACGGTTGGGCCTACATGAAGCCGATCCGCAAGATTTACTACAATATGACCATGACATTGATGTCGGTCATCGTTGCCATTGTCATCGGCTCCATCGAGGCACTTGGCCTGATCGCAGACAAATTGAATATGCAAGGTACGGTATGGGATGCCATAGGCGCTTTGAACCATAACTTCGGCACGCTGGGCTATTTCATCATTGCGGTCTTTGTTCTCTGCTGGGCTGCGTCGGTCATCATCTACCGGGTGAGACGTTTCGATGAAATGGAAGTGACCGTTGCGGGGACAAGCTAAAAATTCCACCTGTTTCCTTGTGCATGTGCAACGATATGAGTAATAAACCTGATGTTCTCTAGTGTTTTAAGTTACCGCTACGGCTTGAATTTTAATTTTTGGCTTGAGCCTTTCGCCCGTCAGCCAAAATACTTGCACAATCCTTTGTTACCATTTGACTTAATAGGATTTTTTAAACTATAGTATCACCTATGCAAGGTGAACTAAACATTTTAGAGAGCAAACTCGCCCAATTAGTGGGGTTGACAAGGCGCATGCGCGCAGAGAACCATCAACTGCGCCAAGACCTCGCCGAGGCGCTTAGTCGCGCCCGTCAAAGTGACGACAAGATCAACAATGCCAAGTCGCGTTTGGAAATTATTTTGGCAAAATTACCCGATGAAAAAATATGAGCGCTAAAAAAGCCAACGCGCTGGATGTGCAGATACTTGACCGCGAATTTCGCGTGGCATGCCCTGACGATGAAAAGGCAGAACTGCTTGAAGCAGTTAGCTATCTTGATAAAAAAATGCGTGAAATTCGCGATGCGGGAAAAGTCGCCTCGATAGAAAGAATTGCAATTATGGCTGCGCTCAATATCGCTCATGAACTGCTCACCACCAAGCTTGGCGGAAGTTTTGACATGGGCGACTATAAGCGTAGAATGGAATCCATGCAGGCAACTATTGACGAAGCTTTGGCAGATCAAAATAAGTTGTTTTAACCCATTTAAGAGTTGTCCCTGCGGTGTTCGTCAGACTCATAATTCTTTGAACCAATGAGCTAACGCTTAGGTTGCGCCCCATTAAAGTTACTGTTGTGAGCGTCCCTCGCGGACGCACCTGATGTAACCGGGAACCGACCAACTTGAACCCAGGTTCAAGACATTGAGTCAACGGCACAGGCGGGGACTTTTATTCCAGTGCGATCCGCGAGGGTCGCACTTTTTATTTGTGGACATGGCTCATGCGTTACTGGCTGATGAAATCCGAACCCACCGATTGCAGCATCGATGATCTGGCCGCGCTGCCGGATCAAACAGTGGCCTGGTACGGGGTGCGCAATTATCAGGCGCGCAACTTCATGCGCAATCAAATGAGCATCGGCGATGGCGTGATGTTTTACCATTCCAATTGCAAACAGCCGGGTATCGCCGGTATCGCCAAAGTCAGCGCACTCGCCTATCCCGACACCACGCAATTCAACCCGAAAAATAAATATTTCGACCCCAAGGCCACGCAGGAACAGCCGCGCTGGTTTAATGTCGATGTGCAACTGGTGCAAAAGATCGCGCTCATCCCGCTCAGCGAATTGCGCCAGCATCCAGAGCTGGCACAGATGCGCACCTTGCAACGCGGCAACCGGCTTTCCATCACTCCGCTCGATCCGACAGAATGGAAATTCATCATGTCGGAACTGGTGCAAAACTAATTGGCTCCAGAGTCATGCCGCGAGCCCTCCCTCACCCTCAGTCCCTCTCCCCAAGTGAGAGGGAAGCAAAGCCCTTCTCCCTCGGGGAGAAGGGTGGGGATGAGGGAGCTTTGTCGCTTATTTCGGAAAACTAAATAATGGAGTGGTTTCTCGCTTATTTGCTGCTGGGAGGTGTTGCCGGATTTCTCGGCGGTATGTTCGGTGTCGGCGGCGGCACAGTGCTGGTTCCCGTGCTGCTGATGCTGTTCGAGGCACAACACTTCCCCGCTGCTCACACCATGCATCTGGCACTGGGCAGTTCGATGGCCGTTATTCTGTTCACCTCTATCGCCAGTATGCGCAAACATCACCAGCATGGTGCAGTAATCTGGCGCGTCGTGTTCAGCATTAGCCCCGGCATACTGCTCGGCACAGCTATCGGCTCGCTGGTCGCCGCCAGTATCTCGCCTTATTTTCTGACGATATTTTTTGCGCTGTTCATGTATTTTGCCGCGACACAAATTCTGCTTAATGCCGCCCCGCATGCTGCACGTCAATTGCCCGGCATCGCGGGCATGACATTGATGGGAACGATCACCGGATGGGTGAGTACGCTGGTATCTGTCGGCGGTGGCACACTGACCGTACCATTCCTCATCTGGTGCAATGTACCGATACGCAACGCCATCGGCACCGCCTCGGCTATCGGCTTCCCTATCGCTGTCGGCGGAACCGTCGGCTATATTCTCACGGGCATACACATCACGGGCTTACCGTCCCCCAATTTGGGTTATGTCTATCTACCCGCCATGCTGAGCTGCGCGCTCGTCAGCGTCATCACCGCCCCACTTGGTGCCAAAACTGCGCATCGCACCAATGTCACTTTGATGCGAAAATTTTTTGCGGTGCTGTTGCTGGCACTGGCGACGAAGTTGCTGTGGAAAGTGTGGGGCTGATGTTGCAATAGTCAGGCATTGATTTCACCTGCTTGATCGATGTGCTCTTGAATTTTGGCTTTTATGTCATCGGCCAAAAGCGGATCAATACCCAATGATGCCCAGTCTTCGGCAGCAATATCCTTCGGCGCAGATTCATTAATATTGAAAGTGGGCAATAATTTTGCCGCCAAATAGGCAAGACCAACCAGCGGCTGTTGCGCCGCATCCGGATGTTCATTGGGTGCGTGGTGGAAACGCAACACCGCGATAATGGTATCCGGCAAGCCCCAATGGCGCCCCAATTCCGCAGCCAGTTCGCAGTGATTCATATCCAACATTTCCGCTTCAATTTCCTCCACCGTCCGACCCGGTTGTTCCGCCAAGCGAGTGCAAAACTGATCGCAAAGCATGGGATCAATATGGTTCAGCACGAGAAATCCAATGTCATGCAACAGCCCCGCCAGATAAATTTCATCCTCTGCGGGTCGCCGATCTTTGGGCATACATTTAGCCAGCGTATCCATCACAAATGCAATTAATAAACTGTGTTTCCATAATCCATCCAGATTAAGCAGCCCTTTCGAATGCTTGGAGATGGAAGACATCATGGCAAAACCCAGTGCGATCATTTTGACCCGCTTGCTGCCGAGTAAAACTTGGGCATCGTGCAGCGTCAGAATCTTTCTTCCGGTGGCAAATAGCGGAGAATTGGCCAAGCCGATGATCTTGGACATCAGCGTGGGATCCTTCTGGATCAAGTTGAATAGGGATCGCTCCCCTTCGTCGGTACTGATTTTTAGCGCCAATATCTTCTGCGCAATCCTCGGGATCGGCGGCAGCGACTCAAGTCGCTCGATCATTCTTTTGGTTTCCTTGGGGGAATTCATATGCCACCTTTCAAGTTATTTGTCGAAGCATGGCTGGCATGCCAATTAATCAATTCAGCAGCCCGCATCGGCCTGGCAATACCGTAGCCTTGCCCAAACTCGCAGCCCATCTCGATTAAAGTCCGGTTTTGTTCTTCAGTCTCTATTCCTTCAGCGACGGTGCGGCGTTCAAATGCCCGCGCCAAAGCGATAATGCCTTGCACGATAGCCAGATCGCCCTTGTCTACCAGCATGTCTCGCACAAAGGATTGATCAATCTTGAGCGTATCGACCGGCAGACTGCTCAGGTATGAAAGCGACGAATAGCCGGTGCCAAAATCGTCCAGCGCAAATCCGATGCCCAACGCACGGCATGACACAATGATTTCCCGAACCACACCGATGTCGTTGAGCGCTACCGTCTCCAGCACTTCGATCTGCAGTTTGCCTTGCGGCGTTGCGGGATAAGCCGCAAGTTGCTGTTGCAGTTTTTCCACAAAGCCGGTGGATTCCATGTGGTAGCCGGAGATATTGATACTGACCTCAATGTCCAGCCCCAAGTTGCGCCATTGATGCATTTGCTCGAGAGCGGCAGCGGTCACCCATTCGCCCAGCTCGATATCAAGCTCCGTGTTTTCAATCTGACGGATAAATTCCGCCGGCAACAGCAAGCCGAGTTCAGGATGTTTCCAGCGGATTAACGCTTCCGCACCAACCAGTTCTCTGCTAATCAGATTAATTTTGGGTTGGTAGTAAAGCTCGAACTGGTCGCTGTCCAGTGCATGGCGAAAACTCGTCATAAATGCGCTTTGATCGCGCGCGCGTTTATCCAGCTCCAGATCGTAAATATAAAAACGATTTTTCCCGGTTTGTTTGGACACATACATAGCCTGATCGGCATGGCGCAACAGGGTGTCGGGATCTTCATCATCCAGCGGAAAAATGCTGACCCCGATACTGGCGCTTACCGAGACAGACTTGTCTTTAACGGTAATCGGTTCAGCTATCGTAGCGAGCAGACGTTTAAGCGTCGCCACACACTCCGAGCCTTTATTTTGTCCCAGTAACAAAACAACGAATTCATCCCCGCCCAAGCGGGCGACAGTATCCCCGCCGCGTATAGCATTGCCGATGCGTTTGGCCACTTCTATCAACACCCGGTCTCCCGCAGCATGTCCCAAATCATCATTGATAGGTTTGAAGCCATCGAGATCGAGATAGCAAACCGCCATCATGTTTTGTTCGCGCGAGGTCTGCGCAATGGCCTGCTTCATGCGGTCGGCCAACAACACCCGGTTGGGGATACCCGTCAGTGCATCGAAATGCGCGATCCGGCGCAGGTCGGACTCGTGCCGCTTGCGGTCGGTGACATCTTCGATAAAACCTTCAAAATAAGCGAGTGTACCGTCGGCATTGAGCACTTTTCGCCCTTTGATACTGACGTTGATAACGCTACCATCCTTGCGAAAAAAATCACCTTCGATAAGACACCATCCATCAGTCTGCATCATCGCCGCGATGATCTCGACACGCTTATCGGGATCACAATATACCTGCGTGTTGATATCCGTAATTTGTTCAATCAACTCCTCCGGCGAGGCATAGTTCAGCATACTGGCGAAAGCCGGATTGACAGCCAGAAAGCGTCCTGCAAGCGTTGCAAGAAAAATGCCTGCCGGGGAGTTCTGAAAAACCGAAAGATATTTTTCTTTGCTTTCACGCAAATTCTCTTCAGCGCGTTTACGCCAGGTAATATCTCTACAGAACACCACCAATTCATTTTCCTCGCGCAGAAATGTGGCGGAAACATCGATCTCAATGAGATGCCCGTCTTGGTGTCGATGCTGGGTTTCAAAAGACAAACTACCCAGAACAATAATTTCCGCTATGCGAGCCTTTACATCTTCCGGTTTGTCATGGGCATCAAGTTGACTGATGTGCATGTTCAGCAATTCATCAACGCTATAACCGGTCATTTTGGCATAGGCCTCGTTGACATCCAGCAGATTGCCTTGCATGTCCGCCAACCAGAATCCATCTGTCGCAGTATCGATCACTTGCTTGCTGCGCAGCAGGGTCGTTTCATATGCTTTGCGCGAACGCAGTGTCTGGATGCCGTAGGAAAGGTCGCGGGCAAGTTCCTCAAGCAATTGCACTTCTTCCGCGCTGAACGCATAGGCTTTAATCGAATAAATTGTTAATGCGCCGATCACCCGTTCATTAACGATAAGGGGCAGCGCCAGACTGGACTGAAAACCGCGCAGGATGGCAGCCTCGCGCCAGGGAGCCATTTTCGGATCGGCCTGAATATCCTGCAAAACCACGGTTGCTCCGGTTCTAATTGCCGTCCCGGTCGGGCCTTGGCCGCGTTCGCTATCAGCCCAAGTGATATTTGCGTTTTCAAGGTAGCCATCTGCATACCCTGACTGCGCGACAGGACGCACGGTTTTTTCCGCATCATTTTCAGCAAAAGCGACCCAAGCCATCAAATAACCACCGATTTCCACGGCCAACTGGCAGATTTCGGCAAACAGCTCCTGTTCGCTTTGCGCCCGTATTTGCCCCGAGCCGGATTTACTCAGCAACATCAGCGCACGGTTGAGAAGTTCGGCTTCAATTTCTTTGCGTTTTCTGTCGTCAATATTGAGCGTCACGCCGATAAAGCGCTGGCCTGCGTTGACGCCATCCCGATCCATGACTCTGCCATAGTTGGCGTACCAGACCCATGCACCGTTTTTGGCTCGCAGCCTGAACTCGCAACGATATTGCGCCGCAACATTGGATAAATGATTATTGATAGCCGCTTTGACTAGCGGAACATCATCGGGGTGGATGATGGCAAAGATCTCGTCAACGTAGCAGGCAGCTTCCGCTTCGTTATAGCCGAGTTCGGCAAAGGTTTTCATCGCCTTGCGCGGAATTTCGCCGGTAACCAGATTATTTTCCCAAAGATCGAGACCTGCCGCTTCCAGAGCAAGTGCCAAGCGTTCGTCGTTAATATCTTGCTCTTTCATCTTGGTATCTCTTCCGGAAAATTATCCGCACCTTCATCTGGAACAACGCATCCTTACATTCTTTCAAACAAAATTATAGTTGAATGCTCATCCCTTACTGAATAAATTTCAAGCCGAGGGTTTTATAAAAATTCGCCAAGTCGCCCAAGTCATCGAACACCGCAGCAGCCCCCGTAAAATCCTGCTTGCAGGTGTATGGATTAATGGTGATATAGGTTTTAATCCCCGCCGCCAGCGCGGAGCGCAAACCATTATTGGAGTCTTCCAGCGCAATACACTCGGATGGATCCAGCTTTAATTCGCGCAGCACCCAATGGTAAATATCCGGTGCAGGTTTTTTATTCGGCACGATGTCGCCGCAGCCGTTAGCTGAAAAGTAATCCGCCCAGTTTTTCCCCAAACCGACCTCCAGTAAAGCGGAGACATTCTCCGGCGTGGTAGTCGTGGCGATGGCAAGCGTGATGCCAGCCTGATGCATATCGGAGATAAGTTGTTTGATACCCTTGCGCAACGGAATTAAACCATCACGCAACATGGCAGTGTAGTGCGCTGTTTTCACCGCGTGCAGATTTTTGACAAAGCCTTCGTAATCGGCGGGTTTAGTAAAGCCGGGTAAAAAACTGTCTACAAAATACTTGATGCGCTCCTTGCCGCCCGTCACTTTGAGCAGCTTGCCGTACAACGCGACATCCCAATTCCAGTCGAGCTTGTTTTCTGCAAAGGCTTTATTGAAAGCAATGCGGTGCGCGTCTTCTGTATCGGCCAGCGTCCCGTCAACGTCGAATATGACTGCTTTGATGGTCATAAAGATTTACCGCATCCCCGGCATCATGCCCTTCATGCCGCGCATCATCTTCGCCATGCCGCCTTTGCCGCTGAACATCTTCATCATCTTTTGAGTCTGCTCGAACTGGTTAAGCAGTTGGTTGACATGCATCACTTGCACGCCCGCCCCCGTTGCGATACGACGTTTGCGTGAGGCCTTGATCAACTCGGGGTGGCTGCGCTCAAACGGGGTCATCGAATTGATGATGCCTTCGGTGCGATTGATTTGACGGTCATCCACCTTCGAGCCTGCTGCCGCCTGGGAAAGTTGCGCGGGCAATTTGTCCATCAGCGCATTCACCCCGCCCATTTTTTTCATCTGCACGATCTGCGCTTTGAAATCATTCAGATCAAAGCCTTTGCCGCTTTGCATCTTTTTCGCCAGCTTTTCCGCTTCGACATGATCGACACCGCGCTGCGCGTCTTCAATCAGCGACAACACGTCACCCATGCCCAGTACGCGCGATGCCATACGATCCGGATAGAACGCTTCCAGCCCGTTCATCTTTTCGCTCACACCGACGAACTTGATCGGCTTGCCGGTCACATGACGTACCGACAGTGCCGCACCGCCGCGCGCATCACCGTCCAGCTTGGTCAGGATCACACCCGTCAGCGGCAGCGCATCACCGAATGCTTTGGCGGTATTCACCGCGTCCTGTCCGGTCATCGCATCGACCACAAACAGTGTCTCGATAGGATGCAACGCAGCATGCAATTGCTTGATCTCTTCCATCATCGCCGCGTCTACCGCCAAACGTCCGGCGGTATCAACGATCAACACTTCGTGGTGGTGTTTGCGCGCAAAATCCAGCGCAGCCAAAGCAATGTCCTGTGGCTTTTGCGAAATATCCGAAGGGAAAAAATCGACTTCGAGTTGTTGTGCCAAGGTGCGCAATTGCTCGATCGCGGCGGGGCGATACACGTCGCAACTCACCAGCAGCACTTTTTTCTTGTTCTGTTCGCGCAATAATTTGGCCAGCTTGCCGCTGGTGGTGGTCTTACCCGCACCTTGCAGGCCCGCCATCAAAATCACCGCCGGTGGCACTGCCGCCAGATTGAGCGCATCGTTGTGCTCGCCCATCAGCTTGGTCAACTCGCGATTCACCACCCCGATCAGGGCTTGTCCCGGACTCAGGCTGCCGATAACCGCCTCGCCCAGCGCGGCTTGCTTGACTTGCGCGGTAAATTCTTTGACCACGGGCAAGGCTACATCCGCCTCCAGCAGGGCGAGACGAACTTCGCGTAACGCATCCTGAATATTGTCTTCAGTCAGCCGCGCCTGGCCGCGCAAATTTTTAACGATGCCTGAAAGGCGCTGGGTAAGGTTATCCAACATGGTATTGTTCCCGCTCTGTTAAAAACAGCTTTAGTGTAGAATTCGCCAAGTCTAAAACATATGCACGCATCATGTCGAACTTCGTACCAACAATAGTTGCTTTTTTTGCCTACGCCACGTTGGCCTTTTTCTTTTGGCGGGCACAAGTTGCGGGTAATGCCGAAGCATTAAACCGTGGAGGAGTAGGAAATGCCATCGGTGTCCCCTTGGCGCTTCATGCTGGCTTGCTGTACAACAACCTTATCGTCGGCAGCAGTCTCAATCTGAGTTTGGCATATGCTATCTCGTTGATCTTGTGGCTGACTGTGCTAGTGTATTGGATTGCACGCTTTTTCTACCCTTTGGCAAACATGTTGTCGCTGGTATTGCCGTTGGCTGCTATTGGCGTGCTCTTGCCTGAACTCTTTCCCGATACGCGCGGACTTTCCGCACCTACCTCATGGATGTTCGATGCACACGTACTGGTTGCCATGATGGCCTATAGCCTGTTCACTATCGCCGCACTGCATGCCGGATTGATGTCCTTCGTCGAAAAGGGTTTGCACCATGCGACCTTGCCCAGAATATTAAAAAACCTGCCTCCGCTGCTGACTATGGAAACACTGCTGTTCCGCATCATCGGTGTAGGTCTGGTATTGCTTACCCTTACCCTTGGCTCGGGAATCTTGTTTTCCGAACAGATTTTCGGCAAGCCCTGGCAGTTCAGCCACAAAGTTTTGTTCGGTTTTATCTCGTGGAGCGTATTCAGCGTACTACTACTCGGCCGCGCCATCAAAGGCTGGCGCGGACGGACCGCAGTGCGCTGGACCTTGAGCGGTTTCGGCTTTTTGGTGTTGGCTTATCTGGGTACGAAGTTTGTATTGGAAATTGTGCTGCATCGATAATTCCTAGGTCGGGCTTGTAGGTCGGGTTTCAACCCGACATGTCGCTAACCCCGTCGGGTTGAAACCCGACCTACAACTACAGCATCCCCTTCTCAGCAAACGACAAACACCCCGCACCCGCAACAATGAAGTGATCCAGAACACGCACGTCCACCAATTGCAGGGCTTGTTTCAATGCGTCGGTCAATAGCCGATCCGACTGGCTCGGTTCTGCTATACCGGACGGATGATTGTGAGCGAAGATGGCAGCGGCAGCATTCAGCGCCAAGGCGCGCTTAACCACCTCGCGCGGATACACGCTGGTCTGCGTCAACGTGCCGTGAAACATCTCCTCGGCAGCAATCACGCGATGTTGCGCATCGAGAAAGATCACCATGAATACTTCCTGTTCGCGCCCGCGTAATAGCAATTGCAAATAGTTGCGCACTGCCAACGGTGAGTTCAACGCATCGCCAATACGCATTTCTTCCTGCAACGCGCGCCGCGACATCTCAAGCACCGCCTGCAACTGCACATACTTCGCCTGCCCCATACCGTGCATCTCGCAGAACACCGATTCGCTCGCCGCGAACATCTGCGTCAGATTGCCGAAACGTATCAGTAGCTCGCGCGCCAGATCGACTGCGCTTTTGCCAACCACGCCCGTGCGCAAAAAGATCGCCAACAACTCCGCATCGGAAAGTGCCGCCGCACCGCGCTGCATAAGCTTTTCGCGTGGGCGTTCATTAACTGGCCAGTCAGTGATACTCATAGTGCGCCTCTGTTTCACATTTGAACAACCGACAAATTGTCGAAGCTCATGCAGCTTCCCGCGTGACCATTGAGCCAAGAAAATACAGAGTAAATCCGTGCGCATTGAGCTAGTCGAAATGCATTATTTGTGAATCCACTGCCTGTACTTCAGTTTGCTCTTCGCCATAACGCGCACTTTCTTGTTAAGATACGCGGCATCATGGAACAAGCTCAACAAAAACGTATCGTGCTTGGCATCACCGGCGGCATCGCAGCCTATAAGGCGGCGGAGTTGGCACGTCTACTGGTGAAGCAGGGCATTACCGTACAGGTGGCGATGACGGAAGCGGCAACGCATTTCATTACGCCTGCGACAATGCAGGCGCTCACAGGACATCCGGTGTTGATCAATCAGTGGCAAGACGACAAGGGTATGGCGCATATCCAGTCCAGCCGCGTTGCCGATGCCATCGTGATCGCGCCTGCCACGGCGGACTTTATCGCCAAGCTGGCACACGGGCTGGCGGATGATCTGCTCTCCACGATGTGTCTGGCGCGAGACTGCCCGCTGCTGGTCGCTCCGGCAATGAATAAAGAGATGTGGTCTAACGCCGCCACCCAACGCAACGTACAGCAACTGATTGCCGATGGCGTGACCATGCTTGGCCCGGTCAACGGCCTGCAAGCTTGTGGCGAAGAAGGCATGGGACGCATGTTGGAGGCGGAGGAGTTGGCGCAGTGCATCGTTGCCACATTTCAACCAAAACTGTTGGCAGGACAAAAAATACTCATTACTGCCGGGCCGACTTACGAGGCTATCGACGCGGTGCGCGGCATCACTAATCGCAGCAGCGGTAAAATGGGTTACGCCATCGCACAAGCGGCACAGGAGATGGGCGCGAAAGTTACGCTGGTTTCCGGCCCCACTGCGCTGGCTCGTCCACTTGGAGCGCAGATGATGAATGTCAGCAGTGCTGCCGAAATGTTTGCTGCGGTAAAACAACACGTGGATGATACCGATATTTTTATCGGCGTAGCCGCCGTAGCGGATTACCGTGTGGCACAGCCCTGCACACAGAAAATCAAAAAAAACGGCGGCAATTTGACGCTGGAACTGACACCGAATCCCGATATTTTGGCTTACGTTGCGGCGCTACCCGATGCTCCGTTTTGTGTGGGCTTCGCAGCGGAAAGTGAAAATCTGCACGAGTATGCCGAACAAAAACGCCGCGCTAAAAAACTGCCCTTGCTCGCGGCCAATCTCGCGCAGCAAGCCATCGGCGCTGACGATAACGAACTCATTCTGTTCGATGATGCGGGCGAGCATCGCCTGCCGCGTGCTGACAAACTTACTTTGGCGCGGACACTGTTACGCCATGCTGCGACGCTTTACCAGAAAGGGAAGTCATAATGAAAAAAGTAGACGTAAAGATTCTCGACAAGCGCTTGTACGAACAGCCTCCCAGCTATGGCACCCCCGGCTCGGCGGGAATCGACCTGCGCGCCTGTATCGAGCACAACATGGTGATCCAACCCGGCCAATGCGAACTCATCCCCAGCGGTATCGCTATCCACTTGGCCGACCCGCACTATGCCGCAATGATCCTGCCGCGCTCCGGCTTGGGTCACAAACACGGCATCGTGTTGGGCAATCTGGTGGGACTGATCGACTCGGATTATCAGGGGCAGATATTTGTCTCGCTATGGAATCGCGGCCATCATCCCTTTACCCTGATGCCGCTGGAACGCATGGCACAACTGGTGATTGTTCCGGTCGCACAAGTACAGTTCAATGTTGTGGAAGAGTTTCCATTGAGTGAACGCGGCACGGGTGGGTTTGGCAGCACGGGTAAGCATTAAACACCGATTAAGGGAAGGATTAAAGGGCAAACCCCGCGCCCCTTACTTCGAAGTGGCGGCTTAACCCTTCACCCCTTCTCCTTTCTCCCTTCACAATAACGAAGACATGAACACTTCCCGCACTCTTCACCTTGAGACTACCTCAGAAGATCATCATGTCGCGCGCATGGCAGCGGTAGCGCTCGGCCTCACCGTGCTGGAAAACGCAATCCCGTCACCGCTGCCCGGCGTTAAACCTGGGCTGGCCAACATCGTCACGCTCATCGTGCTGGCACGTTACGGCTGGC
>PLYB01000064.1 GCA_003151655.1 Gallionellaceae bacterium
ATCCGCAAGATCGTGATTGCCACCGGTGTCGTCAGCAGCTTTACCGGGCCCGCGAACATTTCCATTGGGCTCGATCTTACGACCCGTATAGGGGGCTGCAATACGAATGTTGATGGTGCGGCGGCTTCGGCAATAATCTGCTTTCCTTCAGACATCACCACGGATGGTACCAATCTGTATGTGACGAAAGGTAACAATCAAATCCGCCAGATCGTGATTGCTACGGGTGTGGTGACTACCTTGATGGGACATGACAGTATTGTCAACCCCAATGGTAGTTATTCTGCTGGTGGTTCCGCCGACAGTATCGCCAAGGCTGCAACGTTCAACGGCCCTACAGGCATCACCACCGATGGCACCAATTTGTATGTGGTGGATATCGGGAACAACAAAATCCACAAGATCGTGATTGCCACAGGTGTCGCTAGCAGCCTCACTGGTACTGCGAGCACAGCAATGAGTAGCGGTGCGGCAGACGGTGCGGCGATTTCGGCTGCGTTTAACTCACCTTGGGGAATTACCACCGATGGCACCAATCTTTATGTGGTGGATACCGGTAACAACAAAATCAGAGTGATTAAGTAATCAAAAGGGCGGGCATGGTTTTTGTGTCCACGTGGTTACCAAACCGCGTGGGCAAACCCCGTAAAACTTTAGCTCGGATACCAGAAGGAAAGCTTGTGCCCGCCGGGCTTGCCAAATTGCAGAATGAAATATGATGAAAAATCTGCAAAAACCTATCTATCTTGATAGGAGAAAAGGGAAGAAATATTTGCAAGAATGAGGGTGTTAGAAAAATCATTATTTCCGGGGTGCGATAGATCGCTTGACAGCCAGATAGGTCGGACACTTTATGAGGCGCATTCGGATACCGGATACACTTAGCTCTAAATTTTTTGGGAGCGTCACCCATGGAAAATTTCTCGTATTTTTTGAAACGGGCATCGCTGGCTGTCAGCCTTTTGGTGTTATCTTCTTGTGGCGCTGGCTCAACGTCTTCCGGTACTGCTAATGTAATTGGCTCGGCAGGTGGTTCAACTACGTCAACTGATCGCAAAGCAACTGTACAAGTTCCATCTGGTGCACTTTCTACAAATACCGCAATTACTATTGCCCCATCTACTGCCAATACACCACAAGGAAATATAGGTGCTGTTTTTGACTTCGGTCCAGAAGGTACTACCTTCTGGACCCCTGTCACTATAACCATGCCATATGACCCAACAACCATTCCACAAGGAATAACTGAAAGTAGTTTAACAATTGCATTTGCTTCGGGTTCAACGTGGACTGGAATTCCAACTACTGTCGATACAGTAAATAAATTATTAATTGGGCAGGCTATCCACTTTTCTACTTATGGTGTGATACCTGCTGGGGCAATAGATTTTAAAGCCGGTAGTAGCCCAACTTGGCCAAATGTTGCTACCGCTGCTAGTATCAATCTACTTCCTTGGGGCAAGCCAATAGGCAGCTTCAATGGGGTAATAGTATATACAAACAATTATCTCGGATATAAAGCTGGAGATTACCAATCACCCGTGTATTACGCGAAAGGTTCGGGTATGCCAGATGTCTATGATCCCAAGAAACCCACGGTAATAGGCTACGACCCCGATCCAACTCATTCCGGTGCATATAATTCAGGTAAGGAATGGCAGTGTGTCGAATTCGTAAATAGATATTACAATCAAGTGTACAAAACACAAATAAGGAATGCTGGATTTGACGCTAAACAGTATTACGTTCATGCAGCAAAACTAGGAAACAACGGAGAAGGGCTTGTTGCATACCCAAACGGCGGTTTAGTTCCCCCTCAGGTTGGAGATATTCTCACCTCCAATGGCTCCAAGGCATCACCGTCTGGTCATGTAGCTATCGTGTCGTTAGTGGATATCCCTAACAGTCAAATCCAAGTCGTTCAACAAAACTATAATGAAGATTCACGAGACTTGCGTCTAATTCTTACTATGACTACGACTAATGGGGTTTATACCGTAGGTTCATTTAATGCTGATAAACCTGCTAATGAACCTGTCGCAGGTTGGTTACGCTTGCCAGCTTCAACGCAAACTATAGTACCCGCTCCAACCGTTAATCCGCTCTCTACCCCCTCTGGTCTTGCAGCCACTGTTATTTCTTCCAGTGAGATCGACTTGTCATGGAATGCATCTACGGACGTGGCAGCGACAGGTTACTATCTTTATAGAGATGGAAATCTCATCGGTAATCAGATACCCATTTCCTACAACGCCACCGGATTCGTTTTGTACAGCGACACTGGACTCAGTCCGTCTACTCAATATTGCTACTCTGTCTCAGCCTCTGATGCATCTGGAAATATGTCGGATCAAGGCAATTCGGCATGCGCTTCGACAACGGCATCATCACCAAGCGTGACAAACTTTTCCATTGGCGGCACGGTAACCGGGCTTACCGGCTCCGTGGTGTTGCAAGATAACGGTGGCGACAACCTTACTGTTTCAACCAATGGAGCCATCACCTTCCCGACTAAGCTTACCATCGGCAGCGCTTACAGCGTCACCATCCTTACACTGCCCAGCGGACAAACCTGTGCCGTAACAGGTGGCAGCGGCACAGCAACCGCCAACGTAAGCAGCGTGGCGCTGAGTTGCACGAATACCTCCACACTACAGTCTGTTTCCGAAGGCGGGCTTACTTGGATGCCAGTATCGACGACGTACTATACCTATGCTCAAGCGACTGCATTATGCGCGGGAACCATCAATGGACAGGCCGGCTGGCGTCTACCGACGTATTCAGAATTGAGTACCTTTAGTTACGCATATGGAATTAATTCATCGGTACTACGCAATTCGGGATGGTGGTTAGGCTTGGCTTGGTCGTCGGATTCCTGGTCAGCAGCCTCACACGTAGCCATAAACCTACAATCCGAAGCAACTATATCGGTATCCGACACGAACGCCAACGGTGTCAACGTGACGTGTGTTCGCTAAATACGAACAATCAATGGGGGGCGTACTAGATCGATTCCCTAGCCCAGTTGGTCGGCACACGGGAAAAAAGTAAGCGTGGCCCGGATAAAGCATAGCGGTGCGTGGTTGTTGGGGCTTTAGCCCCTTGCAACCACGGCCTACCCCTTGCGGGTGGAATCCGGGATTCTTGGCACACCAATATGTTGCGACATCCTTTGCGCCCTGACGGGCACCCGCTATTTCCCGAAAGCGGCGGCTCTATTCTTCTTTCTGTTGTGACTTACAGGTTGTTGGCGGCATAGGTGTAACATGGAAACGCGACTGTCCAACGTATGTTCCTCAATTCGTCTGCAACCATCTTGCCCGGCTTAGAGGTGTTTCCATGACGCCTCCCCAAACCGGACATTTCATTTGCTCCCTACAAGGCTGCATAATAATCTTGACATCCGAAACGCTACGCTATACAGTCTGGCATGATAAAAACATTCCGACATAAAGGTTTGCAAGCCTTCTTTGAGGCAGGCAGCAAGGCAGGAATACAGCCGCGCCATGCAGCGCGACTAGAACGTCAATTAGTGCGTCTCAACGTGGCCAAAGACGCTAGCTATATGAATGTGCCGGGATGGGATTTTCACCCGCTGACAAAGAATTTAGCTGGACATTGTTCAGTAAGCGTCAATGGCAACTGGCGTATGACCTTTGCCTTTGAAGGTGAGGATGCCGTGCTTGTAGATTATCAAGACTACCATTAGGAGAAATACCATGAGCAGAATGCACAACCCGCCGCACCCGGGGGCAACATTGAGAGAAGACGTATTGCCCGCGCTTGGATTGACTGTTACCGCCGCAGCGAAACAGCTTGGCGTTACCCGTGCCGCATTGTCTCGCGTGTTGAATGAGCATGCGGCAATCTCGCCGGAAATGGCACTACGCTTGGAAGGTTGGCTGGGGTTAGAGAACGGCGGACATGCTGATGCCTGGATTGCTCAGCAGGCGGAATATGACCTTTGGCAAGTACGCAAAGCGGGTATGCCGAAAGTACAACGCGCTCAATTGTTAGCGGCGTAAGAATTTCACCGCCGCCTGACGGCATCAGCTTGGCGAATGGAAAACAGCAAGCCTGGATGAAGCGTAGCGGTGCGTGGTTGTTGGGGCTTNNCTACCCCTTGCGGGTGGAATCCGGGATTCTTGGCACACCAATATGTTGCGACATCCTCTGCGCCCTGACGGGCTCCCCCTATTTCACGAAAGCAGCAGCTCTATTCTTCTTGCTGTTGTGACTTACAGGTTGTTGGTGGCATAGGTGTAACATCGCTCTTGCGCGCAGCGGTATAGACGAAAATTGTTGCAACACTTAGAATGCTGGCTGTTGTGCGGGATTGGATGGCACATTAGCAGCAAGAAGCAAATTTTATTTCCGAGTGCGGCTTTGCCGCATTTTCTTTTGATAGAGACCTCAAATGCCAATTATTACCTTGCCGGATGGTTCACAACGCAGTTTCCCCAATGCGGTTACCGTAGCTGAAGTTGCGCAGAGTATCGGTGCGGGCTTGGCGCGTGCCGCCTTGGCGGGCAAGGTAGACGGTGTGCTGGTGGATACTTCGCACCTGATGTCTGCCGATGCGAAACTGGCGATCATTACCGACAAAGATGCGGACGGGCTCGATTTGATTCGGCATTCCACTGCGCACTTGCTGGCGTATGCGGTGAAGGAATTGTTCCCCGAAGCGCAGGTGACTATCGGCCCGATGATTGAGAACGGTTTCTATTATGACTTCGCGTATTCGCGCCCGTTCACGCCGGAAGATTTGGCGGCTATCGAGAAGCGTATGGCGGAGCTGGCCAAGAAAGATTTGCCGGTCACGCGCAAAGTTGTTCCTCGTGACGAGGCGGTAACCTATTTCAAATCGCTCGGCGAAAAATATAAAGCCGAGTTGATCGAAGCTATTCCCGCCGATCAGGATGTATCGCTATACACCGAAGGCGACTTCACCGATCTGTGTCGCGGTCCGCACGTGCCGTCGACCGGCAAGCTCAANNTTCAAGTTGATGAAGGTGGCCGGTGCGTATTGGCGCGGCGATTCAAAGAACGAAATGCTGCAACGTATTTACGGCACGGCTTGGGCGAAAAAAGAAGACTTGGAGCTGTATCTGGTTCGTCTGGAAGAAGCGGAAAAGCGCGACCATCGCAAGCTCGGTAAGCAGCTTGATTTGTTCCACATGCAGGATGAGGCGCCGGGCATGGTGTTCTGGCACCCCAAAGGCTGGGCGATGTGGCAGGTGATTGAGCAGTACATGCGAGGTGTGTATCGCGACAATGGCTATCAGGAAATTCGCTGCCCGCAGATTATCGACCGCGTGTTGTGGGAAAAATCCGGCCATTGGGAACATTACAAAGCCAACATGTTTACCACTGAGTCGGAAAAACATGATTACGCAATCAAGCCGATGAACTGTCCCGGCCACGTGCAGGTATTCAATGCCGATCTGCGCTCTTATCGTGAATTGCCATTGCGTTATGGCGAGTTTGGCTCCTGTCATCGCAATGAGCCGTCGGGTGGTTTGCACGGTCTGATGCGGGTGCGCGGTTTCGTGCAGGACGATGGTCATATTTTCTGTACTGAAGCTCAGATCGAAGCCGAAGTGACAGCGTTCAATGCGCTGGTACTAAAGGTTTATAAGGATTTCGGTTTCCATGATGTGGCGGTGAAACTGGCGCTACGTCCGGAAAGCCGCGTTGGCTCCGATGAAATTTGGGACAAGTCCGAAGATGCCTTGCGCGCCGCGCTGCGTGCCTCCGGCATGGAGTGGATCGAGTTGCCGGGCGAAGGCGCGTTCTACGGCCCGAAAATCGAGTTCCACATCAAGGACGCGATTGGTCGTTCCTGGCAATGCGGTACGATCCAGGGCGACTTCTCCATGCCTGGACGTTTGGGCGCGGAATTTGTCGACGAAGACAATACTCGCAAAGTGCCGGTAATGTTGCATCGCGCGATATTGGGTTCGCTGGAGCGTTTCATCGGAATTCTGGTGGAAAACCATGCCGGTGCGCTGCCGCTGTGGTTGGCTCCGGTGCAAATGGTGGTGATGAACATCTCGCAGGCGCAGGAAGAATATGCCGAAAAAGTGACGGCTACATTGCGCGCTTCCGGGTTCCGCCTGCAATCAGATTTGCGTAATGAGAAGATTACCTATAAAATACGCGAACATAGCTTGCAGAAATTACCTTATCAACTAATTATCGGGGATAAGGAAATGGCTGCGGGTCTCGTTGCCGTGCGAAACCGTCAAGGTGAAGACCTTGGACAGATGTCGGTGGAGGCGCTGATTCAGCGCTTAACAACCGAGCTGTAACGGGCGCACGGTTTAATTTTGAAATGGAGAATTTGCAATAGCACAAGATAAATCACAGCGTATTAATGAGCAGATAACGGCACCGCAGGTGCGGCTCATCGGCGCGGAGGGAGAGCAGCTTGGTATCGTGGCGGTAGCGGAAGCGCTACGTCTTGCGGATGAGGCAGAGTTGGATCTGGTGGAGATTGCGCCTTTGGCGGAGCCGCCGGTTTGCCGCGTGATGGATGTCGGTAAATTCCGATATGCAGAAAGCAAGAAGCAGCACGAAGCCAAGCTTAAGCAAAAGCAAGTGCAGATCAAGGAAATCAAATTCCGACCTGGGACTGATGAAGGGGATTACAACATCAAGTTGCGTAACCTGATCAAGTTTCTGGAGGATGGCGACAAGACCAAGATTACCTTGCGCTTCCGTGGACGCGAGATTGCCCACCAGCAGATCGGCATGCAATTGATGGAACGCGTCAAACAGGATTTGCTTGAGCACGGTGTGATTGAACAGTTTCCAAAAATGGAAGGTCGCCAGATGGTGATGGTGATCAGTCCTAAAAAGAAATAACAATGTAGATGTAGGCTGGCGGTGAGCTTGCGAACCCCAGCGCTGAGTGAATATAAATGCTGGGGTTCGTGCCTGTGTCAATTCTGCATTGAGCTTGCTCGATAGCAGATTGCATAACTTTGTTGCACCACCAGTCTACGAAGTTAGTTAATAGCTGTACCGGTTAAGGGACTGGCCGGTGCGGAATATGTAGTGCTCAGTCCCAAACAAGTGGTTCCGGGTTTTCAAGTGTTTCTGTCAGAAACCTCCCGGCGTCATCAAATAAAGGAGTTGTNNCGCAAGCCTTCAAACGTCACATTCTGACCAAGAAGACTACCAAGACTAAACGTCAGTTGCGTGGTACGACTGAAGTTCATGCTACCAACAAGGCGTCTGTTCGCGCCATGATGCCCTACGCTTAAGGAGTATAGAAAATGCCAAGAGTAAAACGTGGTGTAACGGCGCGTGCGCGCCATAAGAAAGTTTTAGACCTAGCCAAGGGTTATCGCGGTCGTCGCAAGAACGTTTACCGTATCGCCAAAGAAGCGGTGATGAAGGCAGGTCAATATGCTTATCGTGACCGTCGTCAGAAAAAGCGTCAGTTCCGCACATTGTGGATTGCGCGTATCAATGCGGCCTCGCGTGAAATGGGTCTGCCATACAGCGTGTTCATGAACGGCTTGAAGAAAGCTTCGATTGAGATCGACCGCAAGGTGTTGGCTGATCTGGCCGTGTTCGACAAAGCTGCCTTTGCGCAGATTTTCGCACAAGCCAAAGCCAGCCTCGGCGCGTAAGTAGTAAGTTGTGTAAAAAAGGAGGCGAGAGCCTCCTTTTTTGTTTTAACCTCTCCATTTCGGAGAGAGGAAAGAAGCGATGCAAGAACTACAAATAATTCTCGATGACGCGCTAAAAAGCTTTGCTGTGATTGCAGATGCAGCCGAGCTGGAAAATGCCAAGGCGCGCTATCTCGGCAAGGAAGGCAGTTTGACCGGCCTGTTAAAAGGGCTGGGCAAACTGACTGCCGAGGAGCGCCCTGCAGCAGGCGCGCGCATCAATCAAGTGAAGCAGCAGATCGAGGCCGCGCTGCAGGCGCGCCGCGATGTGTTGCAAAATCAAGCACTGCAACAGAAACTGGCGGCAGAGGCGTTGGATGTGACGCTGCCCGGTCGCGGCTTGGGTGTCGGCGGCTTGCATCCGGTCACGCGCACGTTGGAGCGTATTGAGACGCTGTTTCATTCCGTCGGTTTCGAAGTTGCTACCGGGCCTGAAATCGAAAACGATTTTTACAATTTTACCGCGTTGAATATCCCCGCAGATCACCCGGCACGCGCGATGCACGATACTTTTTATATCGACGATCAGCATGTGCTGCGCACGCACACTTCTCCGATACAGATTCGTTATATGGAAGCGCATTTTGCGCAATTTGCCCAGCAGGAAAGCATGCCGGATATTCGCATCATCGCACCGGGACGCGTCTATCGCGTCGATTCCGATGCGACGCATTCACCCATGTTCCATCAGGTCGAAGGCTTGTGGATAGGCGAGAAGGTCAGCTTTGCCGACCTCAAAGGCGTGGTGGCAGATTTCCTTAAACGTTTCTTTGAAACGGATGATCTACAAGTGCGTTTCCGCCCGTCTTTTTTTCCGTTCACCGAGCCATCCGCTGAAATGGATTTGAGTTGGGGAGACGGTTGGCTGGAGATCGGCGGCTGCGGCATGGTGCACCCGAACGTCTTGAAGCACGTTAACATCGACAGCGAAAAATATCAGGGCTTCGCCTTTGGCTTGGGCGTGGAACGCTTGGCCATGCTGCGTTATGGCGTGAATGACCTGCGCCTGTTCTTTGAGAATGATCTTCAATTCCTGAAACAATTTTCCTGAGCCGATATGAAATTTTCTGAATCCTGGTTGCGCACTCTGGTGAACCCGTCGCTTTCTAGCGAGGCACTGGCGCATTTGTTGACGATGGCCGGTCTCGAAGTAGAGGAGAGAGCGGGCGTTGCTGCTGCCTTCGATAAAGTAGTGGTGGCGCAAGTCTTGAGCAAAGAAAAGCATCCCGATGCAGATCGTTTGAATCTGCTTAGCGTCGATGTCGGACTGGCTGAACCGCTGGCTATCGTTTGCGGTGCGCAAAATGTCAGCGTGGGTATGAAAGCGCCGTGCGCTTTGGTCGGTGCCAAGCTACCCGGTATTGAAATCAAGCAAGCCAAGGTGCGCGGCATCGCGTCTTTTGGCATGATGTGCTCGTCGAAAGAACTCGGCTTGGCGGAAGAAAGCAGCGGTCTGCTGGAGCTCGCTGTCGATGCTGTGGTTGGTCAGAGCATACGCGAGCATCTCGATCTGGACGATCATCTACTCACGCTCAAGCTCACGCCGAATCGTTGCGATTGCCTATCTGTGTATGGCATCGCGCGTGAAGTTGCGGCGCTGACTGGCGTGGAGTTGAAAGCACTTTCACCCGCTTCATTTAAACAAAGCAGCGCACATAGCCGCAAGGTTAAAGTAACCGCATCATCTGCATGTCCTCGTTACACTGGGCGCGTGATCGCCGGAGTCAACGCCAAGGCGACGACACCCGCATGGATGGTGCAGCGCTTGGAGCGTTGCGGTCTGCGCAGCATCAGCGCCTTGGTCGATGTGACCAACTACGTGCTGCTGGAATTGGGGCAGCCCTTGCATGCCTTCGATCTGAGCAAATTGAACGGCGACATCGAAGTGCGTTTTGCGCGTGCCGGTGAAAGCCTGAAAGTGCTGAACGAGCAAACGGTAGAATTGAAAGCCGATATGCTGGTGATAGCCGACAGCAAAAATCCGGTGGCGCTTGCCGGCGTGATGGGCGGCGCGGATAGCGCGGTGGACGATGCGACCACGGACATTTTTTTGGAAAGCGCATTTTTTGCGCCGGGAGTGATCGTCGGCAAATCGCGCCAACTCGGTTTCGGTTCCGATTCTTCTTATCGTTTTGAGCGCGGCGTGGATTTCGCGTCGACACAAATTGCCTTGGATCGTGCCACACAATTGATTCTTGATATTTGCGGCGGCGAAGCCGGAGCCGTGACTGAAGTAAAAAATGACTTGCCGGCACGTCAGCCGGTGAAGTTGCGTACTGCACGTGTGCAGCGCGTGTTGGGCGTGGTGTTAGCTGCGGATGAGATTGCGCAAATATTGTCGCGTCTCGGCATGGTGTTGCAACGTCAAAGCGATGAGTTTTTAGTAACACCGCCGAGCTACCGTTTCGACATCGCGATCGAAGAAGACTTGATCGAGGAAGTCGCCCGCGTGCATGGTTATGAAAATATCCAGCCCGTGCCGCCGCAGGCCAGCATGAGCATCTTGCCTCAGGTCGAGGCACTGCTGCCATTGGCGAAAGTGCGTCAAGCTTTAGTACAGCGCGACTATCAGGAAACTATCAATTACGCTTTCGTGGAAGCGGGATGGGAGAGTGATTTGTGCGGCAATGCCACTCCTATAGCATTAAAAAATCCCATCGCCAGTCAGATGAGCGTGATGCGCAGCAGCTTGCTCGGCGGCCTGCTGGCAGCATTGCGCACCAATCTGGCGCGCAAGCAGCCACGCGTACGCTTGTTCGAAGTGGGTGGTTGTTTTGCGGCACAAGGAGATAGTTATGTGCAGCACGAGCGTTTGGCCGGATTGGCTTATGGCGGGGCGCTGTCCGAGCAATGGGGCGCTCCTGCGCGCAATGTTGACTTCTACGATGTGAAGGGCGATATCGAAGCGTTGTTTGCCTCGCGCATTCTGAAATTTCAAGCGGAAGCACATCCCGCCTCACATCCCGGACGCTCGGCAAAAATTTTGTTGGATGAACATGTCATCGGCTGGATCGGCGAAATTCATCCGCAATGGCAGCAGCAATATGATTTGCCGCAGGCCGTGGTGTGGTTCGAGGTCGACTTGGCGGCTTTGCTGGCGGCGAGCGTTCCGGTTGCCAGTGAAGTATCGAAATTTCCACCGGTACGCCGTGATCTGGCTGTGGTGGTAGACGAAAGTGTGTCGGTGCAAAGTTTGTTGACGGCGCTGCATGATGACAAAGCACCTTTTGTGGTAGAAATGGGATTGTTTGATGTGTATCGAGGAAAAGGTGTGGAGGAAGGTAAAAAAAGCCTTGCTTTCCGCGTGTTATTGCAAGATACTCGAAAAACTTTAACTGATATTGATATTGACCAAAGCATCGCGCGGCTGACGGAAGTGTTGCAGCGGCAAGGTGCGCAACTGAGAGCTTGAGAAAGAAATGACTACATTAACCAAAGCAGAATTATCTGACCTGTTGTTTGAAAAAGTAGGGCTGAACAAGCGTGAAGCCAAAGACATGGTTGAGGCGTTTTTTGAAGAGATACGCATGCAGCTCGAAGCTGGTGAAAGCGTTAAGCTGTCCGGTTTCGGTAATTTTCAATTGCGCGACAAGCCGCAACGTCCGGGACGCAATCCCAAGACCGGTGAAGAAATTCCAATTACCGCTCGCCGCGTTGTAACATTCCATCCAAGCCAGAAACTTAAGAGCATGGTGGAGAAGACCTATCATGGAACCGTACGTAGCTAATTCGGCACTGCCACCTATCCCTGCCAAACGCTACTTCACCATAGGCGAAGTAAGTGACTTGTGCGGAGTGAAGGCGCACGTGCTACGTTATTGGGAGCAGGAGTTTACGCAACTCAAGCCGCTTAAGCGCGGTGGTAATCGTCGTTATTATCAGCACCATGAGGTGTTGCTGATACGTCGTATCAGACAGTTGCTTTATGAAGATGGATTTACCATCAGTGGTGCGCGTTCGCGTCTGGATCAGCTCGTGACCAGTCATGAAGAAACAAAAATAGCCCCCGTCGTAACGAAATCAGTTTTCAATGCCAGTGAATTACGCCGCGATATTCGTGAAGTGCTTACTTTGCTGCAAGCTTGATGTCGCAGGGCGCATGCCTCTCCAAAATCTGTTCAAGTAATGGTTCGCTCTGATATAATTCGCACTCTCGGGGCGTAGCGCAGCCTGGTAGCGTACATGCATGGGGTGCATGGGGTCGGGAGTTCGAATCTCCCCGCCCCGACCAGTAAAGACAAGGACTTACGACTTAATTGTGGTAAGTCCTTTTTCTTTTGTCGGGCTGACGGACACTCCGGAAAAAGCTTGCCCAAGTATTTGGTCTAAAGATGTCATCGTATTCATTTGAGTCGGAATTCGATGACAAAGTTTTGCAAGCTTCGTATTGAAATAATGAGTAGTATTAAGTTTCGAAGATATGCGGACACGAGGAGTTCACCAATGGGGAATGTTATATGCGTAGTTTGATATTTGCCCACCGGGGCGCAAACAGGGAGGCGCCCGAGAATACGCGCAGTGCTTTCGAGCAGGCGTTGAACTATGCTATTGACGGCATGGAAACCGATGTACAGTTGAGTAGTGATGAAGTGGCGGTGCTATGGCATGACCGTTTTCTGAGCAAGCTACCCGGACATGAAACTAAGCACATCGACGATTTTAGTTATGCGCAATTAAGTAGCATGGATTTTGCCGGACACTTCGGTAAAAATACTCCGTCAGAAGGAATCATGTCGCTGCAAGATTTTTTGGATTCATATCGTACTCGTTGTCGTTTGCTGATCGAAATTAAAAACCGCGAATGGGAAGAACGTGCGCGACATGAGATCAAGGTGAGGCAGACTTTGGATCAGGTCGGCGCTACACAGGGCGACGCGATTTTTGTTTCTTCGTTCGATCTCCCCAGTCTCGTCTACGCGCAACAATATCGTCCCGGATTCCCGCTGGTTTATAACTTCGAGACTGATCAGACTTTGGCGGATGCCGAGCGCGTCTTACAAGCGCAGCCATTTTTGCATGGTCTTTGTTTGCCTATCTCATCGTTGGATGAATCCTTCGTGCGCTTGTTGCGTGGTCAGGGTAAAAGTATCGCGGTGTACACCTGCAACAGCGACGTGGAAATCAACAAGGCGTTGAGTTTGGGTGTAGATATTCTGATCAGCGACCTGCCGCAAAAAGCGCTGCAAATGAGGGATGCATGAAGCGTGACTTTGAAGCTTTAACCGAGTCAAAATTTGACCTGCTGGTATGCGGTGGCGGCATCTATGGTGCATGGACGGCTTACGATGCGGCGTTGCGCGGGCTGAAGGTTGCGCTGGTCGAGCAGGGCGACTGGGCGGGTGCGACCTCATCCGCCTCCAGCAAACTGATCCATGGCGGTTTGCGTTATCTGGAGTCGTACGATTTCAAGCTGGTAAAAAAGGCGCTGACCGAGCGCGACATGTTGTTACAAGCCGCGCCGCATCGCGTGTGGCCGTTGCGTTTCGGCGTGCCGGTGTACGCGTACAGCCGCATCAGCAGACTGCAACTGAAAGCGGGACTTATCCTGTATGACCTGCTGGCAGGCAGCCCGCTGGCGCAGATGAAGCATCGCTATTTCAATCGCATTACCTTCGCCCAACGATTTTCAACACTTGCCCAAGATGGGCTGTGTGGCGGCTTTACCTATGCCGATGCGCAGACCGATGATGGTCGTCTAGTGCTGGAGTTGGTCGCCGGAGCGATGGAGGCAGGTGCGGTTTGCATCAACCAGTGCCAGCTTGTCGCATTGAATGAATTAGATGGCAAGGTCAACAGCGCGACCGTGCAGGATAAACTCAGCGGAGAACACCGCGATATTCAAGCGCGAGCAGTGGTGAATGCAACCGGGCAGTGGTTGACGAAATCTGCAATTAGTAGCGACTGGTGTCGCCTGAGCAAAGGCATACATCTGATTCTGCCCGCAACGCAGAGTGACGAGGCGCTATTGCTGACAGCGCAATCGGATGGTCGCGTGTTCTTCATGATTCCGTGGTATGGACTCACGCTGGTCGGTACGACTGACACGGATTACCACGGTGACATTGAACATGTTGCCGTAGAAAAAGCGGATGTGGATTATCTGCTGCGTGAAGTGAATCAATATCTTAAAACGCAGTGGACCGAACGCGATGTGATCGGCCGTTATGCCGGAGTACGTGTGTTGCGGCAAAGCGACGCAGCCAATCCTTCCGCCGTCAGTCGCGATTGGGAATTGAAGACAGCGGCTAACGGTGTGTTCTACTCCGTCGGCGGCAAGATCACTTCGGCAAGGGAAGATGCGTCAGTCATCGTGGATGCCGTTTGCGCGCAGCTCGGTATTGAGATTTTATGTCGTAGCAACGGGCGTTTATTTCCCTGGGCACCGCATGATTTTGCCGCATGGTCTGCCACCATCGTCGAGCGGGCGCACAAGCTGGGTATCGAAGCCGACAGTAGCAAATGGCTCATCCGGCGACATGGCAAACGTGCCAGCGAGATTCTGCGCGATGTCGAGAAAGATTCCTTGCTGGCTGCGCGTATCGTGCCCACACTGCCGTTCATTTACGCCGATTTATTGTATTGCGCACGTGAAGAAATGGTTGTGTATCTGGAAGACCTGCTACGTCGCCGCATGCCGTTGCTGATTTTGGCGAGGCTGCAAGAAAGCGAGCTGTTACAGATAGCCGAAAAAGTCGCGGCGATTTTGGGATGGGACGAAGCGAGGGTTAAGCAAGAGGTCGCTGACCTCCAGTATTGTTAACTTGGAAATAGTTGCGAATGGCTCCTTCACGCCCTGAGTCACTCGGTCAAGTCATATTTGCAGATTCTGAGACATAGGCCAGCAGTGTCGATCCTCGCCGTTTGAGTGAATTCAAATAAACGGATTCGTCATACGGAGTCCGGGTTTGCCAGCAATGATAAAGTATTCGTATCCATTTAAACGCGAGAGCCCGTACTGCTACTCTGTGAGTGCAACCCTTTTTGCGTTGCTGCTGATAATAGGCCCCAGCCCAATATGATCTCTGTATGCTTGCCCCCGCCCACTCAACAAAGGTCTGACGCAGGAAGGTTGGACAGGCGAATCGCCAATGCACCCAGCACTTTTTGCCGCTACGCTCAACCACCGGAGCAACCCCGGAATAGCGCTGAATTTCTACGGCACTAGCATAGCGTTCTCGATCCTCGCCAAAAGCGACCAGCAGTCTTGGTGCCAGAATATGTCCTGCGCCTGGCAAGGCAGCGAACAGATCATAATCAGGCAAGCTTTTGGTGACGGCATCTATCTCGGCATCAAAGCGATCAATTGCCTTTAGGAGGACACGCAACTGCTCGACCAATGCTTGAACGAGTAATTGCTTCGGATGGATAACGGCTTGATCCTCGGTCAGTGATGTTGCCGCACGGATACTCTGGATACGTTCCTCAACAAGGTATGCCCTGTTTGCATTATGCAGGCGGAAGAAAGATTTCAGTGTTGCATTCCTTGCTCGCTTGACGTGTTTAAGCGTCGGCCAACGATCCAAGAAGTCACAGAAAATCAGCGTGTCTCTATGTTCGAACCAGTCCAGCACTTGAGGGTAGTATTCCTTGAGTGTACTGGTCATGAGGTTCGTAATACTGGTCACCCTGTTGACCAAGTAACGGCGCTCTTCGACTAATGAGCCCAATGTCCTCATGGCAACACTTTGTAGTTTGATGGGATGAAGCTTATCTGGGGGTCGGAGCAATATATCCAATGCTATTTCAGCATCGGTCGGGTCGTCCTTGGCACCGCTGGGAACAAAGGCTTCACGGTATTTGGCAAGTGTTGAGGGATGTACAGGAAAGAGCACGATGAAATCATAACGCTGCAACGCAGAAACGATGGGGACGAGGCATTAAATTATGAGCGGAAATATTATCAATCCGGCTGCAGAGGCACAGAAAAAATCTGCACTAAATATTGGCCACCAACTTCTTTTAGTTGATCAGTTGCTTAAAGTTGATAGCAACGGCTACCAAGTGCAAGTATCTATAGGTTGGGAAACTCCACAGGGGACACTAATGCCTGTCGCAACTATAGTCATGCCTATACCATTTGCCTCTGAATTAGCCGATGCCTTGAATAAGGCAGTCAAGGAAGGTAATACAAAGCGAGAAAAGAAGAAATAACTTCATCTGGTGCATCAGGTGCTGATGCACAAAAATGCGAGATCCTCAATTTTCGTTTAGACAGACGGTTTGCTTCGTCTCGGCTCTCGGCGGTTACTAGCGTCTGCTTTCGATCTGTTCAATTATGGTAAGGCACCAAAAATAAAATGCCTCAATCAGTCAGTTGGTGTCAGATCAAGTCTGAATTACTACAGTTTAACCAAATCATAGTGTGAGGTAGTGGCTGCGACTAGCCTGAAGGCTAGTCTCCACCGTTATATCAGTGGTCGTTTAACCAAATCGTCCTGTGATGTAGTCTTCAGTCTCTTTGCGTTTCGGGTTGGTGAATACGTTGCTGGTGTCGCCGAACTCGATTAGGTCACCCAGATACATGTAGGCGGTGAAGTCTGATACGCGGGCGGCTTGCTGCATGTTNNTGTGGGTGACGATGACGATGGTGAAGTCTTTTTTCAGTTCATCGACCAGTTTTTCGATGTGCGCGGTGGAGATCGGGTCGAGGGCGGAAGTCGGTTCGTCCAGCAACAGTACCTGAGGTTTGACCGCGATGGCGCGGGCGATGCACAGGCGTTGTTGTTGACCGCCGGAGAGGCCGGTACCGCTTTGCTTGAGCTTGTCTTTGACTTCATTCCACAAGGCGGCTTTTTTCAGTGCCCATTCCACGCGCTCGGACATGTCGCGAGTGCCCAGATTTTCATATAGCTTTACGCCGAATGCGATGTTGTCGTAGATGGACATCGGGAAAGGAGTTGGCTTTTGGAACACCATGCCGATTTTGGCACGTAACGTGTTCAAGTCCTGTTTTTTGTCCAGCAGGTTTTCACCGTCGAGAAGTATTTCGCCTTCTGCGCGTTGTTTGGGGTAGAGCTGGTACATGCGGTTAAAGGTGCGCAGCAAAGTTGACTTGCCGCAACCGGATGGCCCGATGAAGGCGGTGACCATCTTTTCCGGGATGCTCATGTTGATGTCTTTTAATGCACGATCCGCGCCATAGTAAAAATTCAGATTTTTTACGATCAGCTTGGGCGTAACGATTGGTTCAGCGTTCATCTGCTTGCTTCCTTAATGAGTATTGGCTTTTTGACGGAACATGACACGTGCGACGATGTTGAGTGTGAGCACGCTGAAGGTAATAAGCAGTGCTCCGGCCCAAGCGAGACTGCGCCAGTCATCATACGGGCTCATGGCGAACTGGAAGATCACCACCGGCAAGTTGGCCATCGGTTGATTCATATTGTTGCTGAAGAATTGATTGTTCAGCGCGGTAAATAACAAAGGAGCTGTCTCACCACTGATGCGGGCAATGGCTAGTAATATACCGGTGAGAATACCTGCACGGGCAGCGCGCAATGTTACAAAGCTGATCACCTTCCATTGCGGTGCTCCCAGTGCCGCTGCCGCTTCACGCAAACTGTTCGGAATCAGGCGCAGCATATTTTCAGTGGTGCGGATGACCACTGGAATAACAATGATGGAAAGTGCGATGGTGCCGCCCCAGCCGGCAAAGTGGCCGACCCTGACTACATACACCTCGTAAACGAACAAGCCGATCACAATAGAGGGCGCGGACAATAAGATGTCATTGATAAAGCGGGTTACCGGGGAGAGCCACCCGCGCTGGCCGAATTCCGCCAGATAGGTTCCGGCCAGAATTCCGATCGGTGTGCCTATCAGCGTGGCGAGCGAAGTCATCATCAGGCTACCCCAGATGGCGTTGCCCAGCCCGCCCTGACTTCCGGGTGGTGGCGTAGTTTGGGTAAAGATCGACAGATTCATGCCTGGCAGACCTTGCGCCAGTAGCGTCCACAGAATCCAACCTAACCAGAATAATCCGAATGCCATTGCCAGTACGGAAATGGTCAGGCTAAGTCCATTGATAAAACGACGACGTGCATAGAGTGAAAACATATCAGGCTCCGCGCCCTTCACGTTGTGCCAGCTTGTACAGCATGAGCCGCGCTAGCGAAAGCACCACGAAAGTAATGAAGAATAGGATCAGGCCGAGTTCAACCAGTGCAGACGTATATAAATCGCCGACAGCCTCGGTGAACTCATTGGCCAGCGCGGAGGAAATACTGTTGCCGGGTTTCAATAGCGAGGCACTGAGTTGGTGTGCGTTACCGATGACGAAGGTGATCGCCATGGTTTCCCCCAGCGCGCGCCCCAAGCCGAGCATGATGCCGCCAACCACGCCAATTTTGGTGTAGGGCAGCACGACTTGGTACATCACTTCCCATGTGGTCGCCCCCAAGCCGTAAGCCGACTCTTTGAGTAGCGAAGGAACTACATCGAACACGTCGCGCATCACCGAGGCGATAAACGGGATGACCATGATGGCCAAAATAATTCCGGCAGCCAGAACGCTGATACCCAAATTAGGCCCCAGGAATAAAGGCGATAGAAGAGGGAGTTGCCCGAGATTATCGTTAATCCACGGTTCGATATGATCGGCAAAGATGGGCACGAAAACAAACAAGCCCCACATGCCGTAAATGATGCTGGGAATACCGGCGAGTAATTCGATGGCGATACCGAGTGGTCGGCGCATCCACTGCGGCGACAGCTCGGTCAAAAAAATGGCAATGCCGAAGCTAACCGGAATGGCGATTAATAAGGCAATAATGGAGGTGGCGAGTGTGCCGACGATGGGCACCAGTGCCCCGAATTTTTCAGTAACGGGGTTCCAGTCCGAGCTGGTTAAAAATCCAAAGCCAAATTCATTGATGGCGAGCGAGCTGGACATGACCAGCGAAATGATGATGCCGACCAGCAAGGCAAGTACGGCAAACGCACATAAGCGGGTGACGTTGCGGAACAAAATATCCAGCAAATTTTGGCGCTTTAATTGGTTATCGCGTAGTAACGTGGACATGTTTTTATGTTGTATTATTCAAATTTTGAAAATTGATCTTTAAGTGGTGAACGTAAAACCGTGCACCAAATTAACCGGACAAAATCAATTTTCAAAATCCGAGGAGGCCGAAACCCCCTCGAATATGACTAGCTAGAGAGCGTGCGATATTTTGCATAACTCCCGATCAGATTTTACCAAACTGCTTTTCCGTCGGCACCCTTGATTTGTGCTTTCCACGCGTCGCGAATCTGTTTTTTGACGCTATCAGGTAATGGAACGTAGTCCAATTCTGCCGCGAGCTTATCGCCATTACTGTAAGCCCAATCAAAGAATTTCAATACGTCCTTGGCAGAATCCGCATTGTCTTGTTTGGCATGCATCAAAATAAAAGTTGCACCGCTGATAGGCCAGCTATCTTTGCCAGGCTGATTGGTAAGTATCTGATAGAAATTTTCTTCAGCTTTCCATTTTGCATTAGCTGCGGCGGCCTTAAAATTGACATCATCCGGCTTAACAAACTGACCATCGTGATTTTTCATGAGCACATAATCCATTTTGTTTTGCTTTGCATAGGCATATTCAACATAACCGATGGAGTTTTTGATGCTCTTTACGTTGGCAGCGACACCTTCGTTACCCTTGCCGCCCATACCGGTAGGCCAAGCTACGGAAGTGTCTGCGCCGACGCTGGCTTTCCACTCGGCATTAACTTGGGAAAGGTAGGTAACAAAAATGAATGTCGTACCGGAGCCGTCGGAACGGTGAACCACGGTGATATTGGTATCCGGTAACTTGAGGCCTTTATTATCTGCAGCCAGTTTTGGATCATTCCATTTGGTGATTTTGCCCAGGTAGATAGCAGCCAGTGTGTCAGCGGTGATTTTCATTTGGCCGGGTTGAATACCCTCTACGTTGATGACCGGAACGACACCGCCGATAACAGTTGGGAATTGAATCAGACCGACTTTGCTGAGTTCATCCGGGGTCAGGGGTTTGTCGGAAGCACCGAAATTAACTGTCTTGGCGGTAATTTGTTTGATGCCGCCGCCTGAACCGATGGATTGGTAATTGAGACCAACACCAGTTTGAGCTTTGTATGCTTCGGCCCATTTCGCGTAAACGGGGTAAGGGAAGGTCGAGCCTGCGCCAGTGATTTCAGACGCAAGGACGGTACCAGCTGATAGCAGTGCGGCTGAGAGGCCGATGCTAGCTAGAAGACGATTCAGTTTGCTCATGGTTTCTCCTAAAATTGGGTGTTTTTTATCGCGATGTTGCTTGCCGTTTTTCAGCAATTCGGATGATATAGAGTCCTTGTTACACAATTATTACACTTGGGTGAAATGAGTGCTCAGAATCTTGATTCACTCTGAGGATTTATTCAGATTCAGTCAGTTGTCCAAAATCAGCGAGGGGGGCCACGCTCGCGAGATTGACCGTTGCAGCTTTCACAGGTAGGATTCGCGCCTTTCGTCGCCGTGGGGAATACTGGATGCGCCGCAAATTAGTTGTTGGGAACTGGAAAATGTATGGCCGTCTGGCTTCCAACCCGGTGTTGTTAGATAAAATCGTGGCAGGCGCGCGTGAATTGAAGGGGGCGGAGTTCGCAATATGCGTTCCTTATCCTTACCTTTTTCAGGCTCAGTCCAAATTACAGGCGAGCAATATTGCGTGGGGTGCACAGAACCTCCACCAAAATGAAGAGGGGGCATTTACGGGAGAGGTTTCTCCGGGAATGCTGGCCGATTTCGGTTGCCGTTATGTCATTATCGGACATTCTGAACGCCGCGCCCTGTTTCATGACAGCAACGAAATCGTTGCGGCTAAATTTGATGCGGCGTTAAAAGCGGGATTAACCCCTATTTTGTGTGTCGGCGAAACGCTGGCAGAACGTGATGCGGGTATCACGGAGCAGGTTGTGGCTACCCAGTTGGATGCCGTGCTCGGGCGCGCCGGGGCGCAGGCTTTGGCTAAGGCAGTAGTGGCTTATGAGCCGGTATGGGCGATTGGTACCGGTAAAACGGCCTCACCCGCACAGGCACAGGCCGTGCACGCGTTTATCCGGCAGCGCATCGCACAACAGGATAGTCAGGTTGCGCAAGCTTTGTGTATACTCTACGGCGGCAGTGTAAAAGCGGGTAACGCGGTCGAGTTGTTTGGCATGCCGGATATTGATGGCGGCTTGATCGGCGGTGCATCTTTGGTAGCGGAAGACTTTGTGGCAATCTGTCGTGCGGCGCAATAATAATTCGACTTTGGCTGTAATTTGTGATCTTGTTTGATTTTTGGTGGAGTGGTTTGTGGAAACATTAGTTTGGGTTATTCATGTAGTGACGGCGGTGGTGCTGATTGGTCTGGTGCTGATTCAGCACGGTAAAGGTGCCGATATGGGCGCAGCCTTCGGCACGGGTTCAGCCGGGAGCTTATTCGGCTCCAGCGGTTCGGCCAACTTCTTGAGCAGAAGTACGGCGGTGGCTGCGGTCGTTTTCTTTTCGACAAGTCTTTCATTGACTTATTTGTACTCGCACCAGAGCCAAGCGCAGGGTGTGATGGATAAGGTCGATACGAGTAAAATAGAAAAACAGGTTATACCTGTTCCTGCTGTGCCTGAAGCAGATGCGGCAGGTTCGAAATCAAAAGAAATACCAAGATAAAAATAAAAAAGTATCAATAAAAATCCAATTTTCTAAGCTAGGCAAGGCGCNNGCGGAGTTGGCGGAATTGGTAGACGCGTAGCCTTGAGGTGGCTATGTCCGTAAGGACGTGAGGGTTCGAGTCCCTTGCCCCGCACCAAAAATTAAGCCAAAGCACCGAGTTTTGGTTGGGTAACATAAAATAAATCGGAGAGACATGCGGGCATGTGCCGCATGCGGGGGAGAGCAGCTATGTTGGAAAGTTATTTTCCGGTATTGTTATTTATTTGCGTTGGTCTGGTGGTCGGTGTCGCTCCTTTGGTTTTAGGGAGATTTGCGGCACCCCATCGTCCTGATAGCGCCAAACTTTCGCCATACGAGTGCGGCTTCGAGGCTTTTGAAGATGCGCGCATGAAGTTTGACGTGCGTTATTATCTGGTCGCAATCCTGTTTATTCTGTTCGATCTCGAAATCGCTTTTCTCTTTCCTTGGGCTGTCGTGCTCAAGGAAATCGGCCTGTTCGGCTTCTTGTCCATGATGTTTTTTCTGGCCATCCTCGTGGTGGGCTTTATCTATGAATGGATGA
>PLYB01000049.1 GCA_003151655.1 Gallionellaceae bacterium
GGATGCGGCGCGGCGCGATTTCACCGCTAACGCCTTGTTCTACGATCCTTCCACGCAGGAGATTTTTGATTACCACGAAGGCTACGCCGACATTCGCGCCAATACTTTGCGCATGATCGGTGACCCGGAAGTGCGCTACCGTGAAGATCCGGTGCGCATGTTGCGGGCGGTACGTTTATCCGCCAAGCTGGGCATGAAGCTGGATGCGGCGACTGCGGCTCCCATCGCGCAGATGAAAGGCTTGCTGGCGAACGTACCGGAAGCGCGCATGTTCGACGAGATGTTAAAGCTGCTGCTGTCCGGGCATGCCTTGGAATGTATCAAGAAGTTGCGTGCGATGGAGTTGCACCACGGTATGTTGCCGATGCTGGATGTGATTTTGGAGCAGCCGCTGGGCGAACGCTTCGTCATGTTGTCTTTGCAAAACACCGATCAACGCATCCGTGATGAAAAGCCGACCTCGCCCGCATTCTTGTTTGCCGCTTTGTTGTGGCATGAGGTGCTTGCCGTCTGGAAGTCGCGAGAGGAGGCCGGTGATCGTGCCATCGTCGCATTGCATACCGCGATGGACGAGGTGTTGGAGAGGCAGCGTGCGCAACTGGCTATCCCGCGCCGTTACGACACAGTGATGAAAGAGTTATGGTCGTTGCAGCCGCGTTTTGAACAACGCGGAGGGCAGCGTCCGATACGCCTGCTGGCTTTGCCGCGCTTTCGCGGGGCATACGATTTCTTGTTGCTGCGCTGTGAAAGTGGCGAAATAGACAGTGAATTGGGCGAGTGGTGGACAGAGTTTCAGGTCGCATCGGAAGAGCGTCGCGCCGAAATGTTGTTGCCCGATACCGCTCCCAAAAAACGGCGCCGGCGTAGCAAAAAGCCCGGAGCAACGTCAGTTCAGGCTGAGTTGCCCATAGATTGAGTGCAGGTAAGTGATGGAACACACAGCCTTTGTCGGTTTGGGCAGCAATCTGGCTGACCCGCGTACGCAGGTGTTGCAGGCGATGCAGGAGTTGGCCACTTTGTCGCAAGTACGGGTAGTGCAGTGCTCATCTTTGTATCGCAGTGCGCCGGTTGGATATTTGGAGCAGCCGGATTTCATCAATGCGGTGGTGCAATTGCAAACCACTTTGTCGCCCGGCGATTTGCTTGCCGCATTACTGGCGTTAGAGCATCGTTGCGGCCGTACGCGCGAGTTTATCAATGCGCCAAGAACGCTGGATCTGGATGTGTTGCTGTATGACGATTTACAACATCATGAACATGGATTAACTATCCCGCATCCGCAGATGCACCGACGCGCTTTTGTGTTGCAGCCGCTGGTGGAGATTGCGCCGGATTGTGTCATTCCGGGGATCGGCCCTGTGATCGAAGCGGCTCGGCAATGTGGCGATCAGCAAGTGGAACGATTGGCGTAGGGGTTTGCAATGATGCCGCTAAAAAAATATCGCTACATCGTGGTGGAAGGCCCTATCGGTGTAGGCAAGACCAGTCTGACCCAGCGTCTGGCCGCTCATGCCGGGGCGACAGTGCTGTTGGAAAAGCCGCAAGAGAATCCCTTTCTGGAGCGCTTTTATCAGGATGCCGCCCGTTATGCTTTGCCGACACAATTATTTTTTCTGTTTCAGCGTATCAATGAGGTGCGCGAGTTGGCGCAGATGGATTTGTTTGGCAAACGAACCATTTCGGACTATCTGTTTGACAAAGATACGTTGTTTGCGCGGCTCAATTTGAGCGAAGACGAGTTCAAATTATATCAAGCCATCTATCAAAGTCTGGCACCACAAGCTCCAACTCCAGACTTGGTGATCTACTTACAAGCATCAACCGACACCTTGATCGAGCGTGTGCAGCGTCGCGGCTTCCGATATGAACGTAGCATCAGCGACGATTATCTGGTGAAATTGGCCAAAAGTTACGGTGAGTTTTTTCATCACTATGAAGCGGCACCACTGTTGATTGTGAATAGCGACAATTTAAATTTCGTTGATAATGACGAAGACTTTTCGCTGTTGCTGGAGCGCATTCAAAACATGCGCGGGCCGCGCGAATTTTTTAGTCGGGGACAGGATTGAAAATTGTTTTTCACGTTTGCTCTTTCTCCCTCCGGGGGAAAGTTGGATAGGGGGCTTTAATGAGGAAGACACTTACTACATTGCAGGGCATGCGCGACAAGAATGAGAAGATCGCCATGTTGACTTGTTACGACTCCAGTTTTGCTACCCTGTTGGAAAACAACGGTGTGGATGTGTTGCTGGTGGGCGACTCGCTTGGCATGGTGTTACAGGGACGCGAATCAACGCTCGCCGTGACACTTGATGCGATGGCTTATCACACGGCTTGTGTGGCGAGTGGTGCGACGCGAGCATTTATCATGGCAGATATGCCGTTTGGTACCTCGCAAGTGAGTCCGCGTGAAACTTTTGCCCACGCTGCGCAATTAATGGCGGCGGGGGCGCACATGGTCAAAATTGAAGGCGGCGAGGCGATGGCTGAGACGATTTCTTTTCTCGCCGCGCGGGGTATTCCCGTCTGTGCGCACATCGGTCTGACTCCGCAATCCGTGCATCAGATGGGCGGTTATCGTGTGCAGGGGCGGAACGAACAAGATGCGCAACGTTTGTTGCGCGAAGCAGAGGCGGTCGTTCAAGCTGGCGCGGGAATGGTGTTGCTGGAAGCGGTGCCGGCAGTATTGGCTGCCGGGATCACGGCAACTCTGCAAGTGCCTACTATCGGCATCGGTGCCGGGGCGGGCTGTTCCGGTCAAGTGCTGGTGCTGCACGACATGCTCGATATTTATCCCGGTAAAAAAGCGCGCTTCGTGAAGAACTATATGCAGGGTGCAGTGTCTATCGCAAGTGCGGTGGCAAACTATGTGCGTGAGGTGAGGTCAGGCGCTTTCCCCTCGAAGGAGCACAGCTTCTGATGCAACAGATTGCCAATATTGCCGAATTACGTGAACGTTTAGGCAAAGCTGCTAGCGTTGCTTTTGTACCCACCATGGGCAATCTGCATGAAGGTCATCTTGATCTGGTGCGGCAGGCGCGGGCGCATGGCGAGTGTGTGGTGGTGAGTATTTTCGTCAACCCGTTGCAGTTCGGCCCGCAGGAGGATCTCGACCGGTATCCCCGCACCATCGACGGCGACCTGGCGATGCGCGCGGACGAAGGCGTCGCGCTGGCTTTCGCGCCGAGCCTCGACCAGATGTACCCGGTCGACCCGGTCGTCACGGTGTCGGGCGGCGCGCTCGCCTCGCGATTCGAGGGTGCCCACCGGCCCGGCCATTTCGACGGCGTCCTGACCGTGGTCGCGAAGCTGTTCGGGCTGCTACGACCCGACGTCGCGGTCTTCGGGCGCAAAGACGCTCAGCAGCTCGCGCTGGTCAGGCGGATGGTGACCGACCTCGATCTCGGCGTGGCGATCGTCGGTGCGCCTACCGTTCGAGAGCCCGACGGGCTGGCGCTCTCGAGCCGCAACCGCAACCTGTCGCCGTCCGAGCGGGAATCCGCGCTCTCGCTGTCGCGAGGGCTCAGCGCCGGTGTCTCGCTGGCCGCGGCCGGTGCCGGCTCCCGCGAGGTCGTCGGCGCGGTCCGCACAGCGCTCGATCATGCCGGTGGCGTGCGCACCGACTATGTCGCGCTGGTCAATCCCGACGATTTCACCGACATCGACCTCGCCGCTGGTCGCCCCGGTCGCGGCCAGCAGGCACTGCTCGTTGTCGCGGCGCGAGTGGGTCGCACGCGGCTGATCGACAACATGCTCGTCCAGGGGGAGACCTGATGCTGCTGACCATCGATGTCGGCAACACCCAGACCGT
>PLYB01000304.1 GCA_003151655.1 Gallionellaceae bacterium
GTTCAAATCCACCTATCACCACCAAAAAATAAAGCAAGATAATCAATTTGTTATCTTGCTTTTTAATTTTCAGCAGTCGAAAAAGTAGTATAGTTTTTACCAAGCTACGTCTTGGTGTGACTCGCGCAGTACGCCCCATAATATTATGGCAATATTTTCGTTCAAAAATATCCTAATATATTGCTTATATTGATTTTTTATCGTACATTTGCGTGCAAATGCTTTGCGCCACGACAGACAAAATACTCAGTAAAACCCCAGTTAATATTAAGTACAGCGAGACTATATGAAACTTTTGGCATCTATAACGGTTAAGGGGGTTCTTTTAGCCTATATTCTTTCTGTGTTTCCTGCAAACGCAAGTGATGCAGATGCAGATATTAGTGATGCATTAGAAGCGACTGATAAGAGAAACTGCTCCAAAGCGTTTTCTTTACTTGAAAATGCGCGGAAAAAAACACCCAACGACTATTCAGTTTATTTGGTGACGGGTGCAATTTATGTTCGCTGCGGCAAACTAAAGCAATCTATGCAATTTTATTCAAAGGCCATTTCTTTAGCTAAGCATGTGTCCGTACAGAATCAATATACTAAAAGTGACATTGCCGTCGCATACAGAGCAATTGGAAGCAATGCCAATGCAATCAGCTATGGCAAAGAAGCTGCCATATTGTTTGACAAAGCTGGCAATACTAGCCAAGTTGAAAAAATGGATATGTTAATTAATGACTTGGAGAGTAGGAAAATTGTGGGGCAACTGTGAGTTTTGCTGATGCCAACAAAAAGTGGAACTTTTATAGTGTCAAATAGCTTTGAATACAGTCATCGCTTTCGATCATTTTCTATAAGGTTATTATGAAAGAGCTGATGTGGGCCTTAGCCTTTGTTTCTGTAGTTGCTGTTGGCTACTGGATTACATTAAAGCGAGATATTAATTCTGTAAATAATTTTTGTACTGAAATGCAAGCTGGACTTGATGTTAGAGAGATTTCTACAATTGCAGACAGGTATGATGTTGGCTTGAAAAATATACGTGATTCTAAAAGTGTTGACAACGGAACACTTGGCCGCAAAGTAAGTGCCAATGAGGATGTATGGTTCTTTGTTGTAGCGTCACCAATGACAGTTGGCGAACATAGCTGTGGCGTGTATCACAACAACAAGGTTGTGCTGTCTTCAAAAATTAGCGGCTAAATGCAATAAGTTTTTAGCATGTACTTTAAGCCATTCTCCACACTTCGCTAATAGCGATTAGGCAACTGCCACATAGCAAGCGCATCATTACCAAACGGAGGGCGGCATGGCCGGGCAATTCCCATCCGCATCCGGAGCCGTTTTGATAGTGATTGAGCTATCGCCAACTGTGTAACTGCAAGAAGTGGGACGGTTATCGGGCATGTTCGCAATGGAAACAGAAGTGCGATTAACGACGCTCGGTTGTTTGATTTCGATATTGGCTGACGGAGTTTGTAACTTAACCGGATAAGTAAGCTCTTGCTCGCTCCAACCCATCCATAGGTATTCAGGTAGATAGCGAACAAAACGATAGTAAATGCTGGGATCAAGTTCTTGCTTCATATCCTGCGAGCTTTTTTGGTAGCCATCCATTGCACCGTAGATGCCCCCTGATACTCCTCCGATCACGGCTCCAACCGCAAGCACTGCTGCAAAGTCATTGAGTGTAATGGACGCGTTATTGTTCGAGGCGAAAATGCCCATGGCAGCAGCTGCTCCCGTAGCCATGCCAACTAGTACCCCCTTGCCAGTATCGGCAATAATATTGGCGCTTGAAACAACAACCTCTTTCGATATTTTGGTGCCATAAGCGGAATCAAGAATCATCTCGTGGAGTTCACTTTCGCGAGCCAGATGGCGCTCGTACCAAGTGCTTGCATCCGGCGAAATATACGAATTTATTTGCACATCGCGTTGGTCGGCTACGGAAAGAGGACTTTTACGTCCGCGCAGCATAAAACTAACCCGTCGCTCGGAACGCAAAGGATTTGCAGTTAAGTTCGGACTCCATACAGGTTCCGGGCCTGGCCCGCCCAATATCAAAAATAAATTCTTTGGCGGATGCTCTCGCTCGGCCAAATCTTTGGCCCATGCAAGACGCTTGTCCATTGACCATGCTGCGCGCAAATCCACTTGTGCTTCAGGCCAGTCGCCGCACATTGTCCACAAACCTGCCAGAAACAAGCGCATAGCCGGGTCATCGAAATGCCCTGTCGGACTCCACGGCAAAGTTAACAAACTGCCCGCGATTCTAGCTTCGACGCAGGCATCAGTATATTTCCCTTGTAGTGAATATCCCCAGCTCAACAGAAAATGGAGCCAGATCACTTCATGTTCTGATGCGTAATAATCTTCCGGTGTCTGAACATAGAAAAACGTACGTGCCTCGCGAGAGACATGGTAACGCACCCGGTTTTGCAGCATATCTGCCTGACTTTGCAGATCCCTGATTTGAGGCTTACCTTGAATAAGCGATAAATAACCTTTCTCCATGGTGGTAATGAAGTTGCCATCCTCTTCACCGCGCGGGAAGTTCAGTAAAGCCTCTTTGGCATCGCCCTGAATATATGCCTGCTGGCTATTCTGGTAACTCTGTTTAGTGAGCAGTCCATTATGGCTGCAACCAACAAGCAGCAGGCACAAAATGATAAGAACACGCATCGGTGGCTCAACGAGGTTTAATTGGAGGTTTTTTACACGACATCAACTATTAACGTCAAGTCTCCCCCAATTTCACCTCGAACAATCGCCCATGCATGGAACAATTTCAGTAATGATTTTCTTTGCCATGCTCATCCGATTGCCGCCCCCATCTATGCTCACGATGAAGAAAGCGATGAGATGCCTGATTGAGTAGTTTTCGCTGATCTTCTGTGAGTACAGCTTGTAATTTTGCCGTAGTCTCAGCGATCCTATTCATTTTTTTCGAGAACTCTGAAGCGCGATCAGCTTGGTAACGAGCAATTGCGGCGGCATCTGCATCATCACTTGGTTTTTGCAAGCCTTGGTCAGATAACATTCCCAGCGACTTGCTAAATTCTTCCCACGCGGGTTGTTGCGACGATTTAAGTTCCAAGCGCTTTGCAAATTTATCCAACATTTCTTGCATATGTTCGTGCCTGTTTTTAGATGACATCCATCCTTGGTTACAGTGTTCGTCAGACTTGGCAAAGGCAGCTTGCGAGGAGGCAATGAGCGCAATTCCAACCACGCCGAGAGTAAGTATGTTGCGTTTGATATTCATAATAATTTCTCCGGGATAAGTTAATTGTCACGGAGTCATGCTAATTCCAATTTCTTTTCTCTGGCTAAACTTTTTCAATTCTTTACTTTCACGCCAATAACTTCATCGCAATTATTTCCCATTACTTGCACGCGGCTTAATGTAAGGAGTTGTAACCAAGTGTAAGACCTGGAAAAAGTCGTTGAGCATTTACATCGCGATTGCTTAAATGAAAAAACTGAAGCGGCAATGATGTTTTATAGATTAACGAATTTCAATGCCTCATTACAAAGTCAGTCGTAAATAATGTTCACATAAAAGGAGATATTCATAAAATGAAAAAATCAATTTTAGCCGTCGCCCTGCTGTCCGCATTCGCATTGCCAGCCTTCGCCGACAGCGACTTTAATGCTTCTATTTCGCTTGGCGGCGCCGCCACTCCAGACGATGGTTCGGGTATCACCGTAAGCGGAATGTCGTACAGCTTTTTGCTTGGCTATCAAGTCAACAAGAACTTTTCAACCGAAGTTGGTTACACTTCTTTGTATAGCAACTCAGTCCTGTCCGGAGATACGC
>PLYB01000148.1:0-6113 GCA_003151655.1 Gallionellaceae bacterium
TGCGTCAAGTGGCCGCCGTGCGCCAAACTCATTCCCAAAATGGTGTCGCCCGGTTTGAGCACCGAAACGTATACCGCCTGGTTTGCCTGAGAACCGGAGTGCGGCTGTACATTGGCGTACTCCGCGCCGAACAAAGATTTGGCACGGTCAATAGCCAGTTGCTCAGCCACATCCACAAACTCGCAGCCACCGTAGTAGCGCTTGCCCGGATAACCTTCGGCATATTTATTGGTCAGTTGACTACCCTGCGCTTCCATCACCGCCGGACTGGTGTAATTCTCCGAGGCGATCAACTCGATGTGATCTTCCTGACGGGCGGTTTCTTTTTGGATCGAGTCCCAAAGTTCTGGATCAACGACAGCGATGGAATTTTTGCGCGAAAACATGGCAGCCTTTCAAATTAAGGAGAATACGGAAAGGCATGTATTTTATCACGCCTGACCGAATACTCCATAAAGCTTGAACCGTCGGGTGCGATTCAAACTGATGTGGCAGAACAAGGGCGTAGAAAGTAGCCCGGATAAAGCGTAGCGAAATCCGGGAGCACCCGTCAGGGTGCAAAGGATGCCCCAACATTTAATTGAGCGCCATGAATCCCGGATTTCGCTGCGCTTCATCCAGGCTACGTGACTGCAAAACCGATCAAGGCACGGTCAAAGTTGAACTAGCAGTAACTGTCCCAGCGGTGGCCGAGATGACTGACGAGCCGGAAGCCACTGCCGTGGCCAAACCGGAATTGCCAACGGTTGCCACACTTGTGCTGGAAGACGACCAAATGTTATACGCCGAAACATCAAGCGTAGTATTAGAGCAGGTAGCGCTAGCCGTATAAGTTTGCGTTGCGGCCTTCGCAATGGTCGCTGATGCCGGTGAAATGGTCATACCGGTTAATGCTCCACTGCTTACCGTAAATGCGGCCTGGGATGACGTTATACTTCCTGTCCATGCGCTCACTTTCGCAGTGCCCGGATTGATACCGGCTATCAGCCCGCTTGCGGCATTCGCTATGGCAATACTGCTGGTCGTCGAATCAATTTGCCAAAATACACTCGTCGTAATATTTTTCGACGTGCCATCCGAATAATATCCGGTTGCCACCAGCTGCGTTGGCACACACGCTACGGCAGATGCGGTAGCGGGGCTAATCGTTATGGAACTCAGCACACCGGTAGTGGCGGTAGTTGTGGTCGTTGCACCGCCTCCTTCCGCCCCCTCTCCATTTTTTCCCTCACCACAGGCAACCAACAACGACATCACCAACAGGGCAAAGGCAAGCTCAAACACATTAACTAATTTTTTCATAATTTTATCCTCCTAAAACCAAAATTATCTCGGGATGTAGGTCGGGCTTCAGCCCGACATGTCGGGTTGAAACCCGACCTACAACTAAAAGTCCAAACGGAACCCCGTTGAGCCAAATATCCGAGTGGATATTGAAGACTGATAAGGACCATTTGTCGTAGTTAACTCCGTACCGATTTCCGCATCTAAACTCAATGTTTGCAGCATGCGATAGGTCACTCGAAAGGTGGGCGTGTTGCGCACTATGCTGCTGCCGTAATTGTCAATTTGACTATAAAAATTCCATGAACTATCCAACGCCAAGTCGGTATCTAGCGAGGTGCGGTTATAGACAAAAAGCATTCCACCATTTTGAATGTAGTCACTGGTGACATAGCTGCCCCCCACGGAGGTGATGTCGGCAGCGGAATACTGGTTGCTGGCTATCAATTGGGCAGTTACGGTTTTCTCCAAACCCGTGTCAGGCGTTGCGCTCAAAATTCCATCCAGAACGGTACTGCCACTGGCAGGCAGACCGGAAGTTTTAGCCAGCTTAATATCCCCGCCGACTTGCCAATTGCCAGTTAATTTTTGCATGACACCCAACTGTGAATATGCCGAACTGCCGGTGCGCGACAGCGCCAGTTGATGCAACTGATCCTGATTCATAATTGTGAGTAAATCTTGCACCGATGTGGTCGATGCGCCATTCAGGGCGTTACGCGTGCTGGCCGCAGGGCTCTTGCGGTAATCGGCCATAAAATTGAAAGTGGTTCCCGTGGAATCTACCCCCAGCGTAGCTGTAATCATGGTCGTATTCAGCACGTTAAAATAGATGTCGTAATCGACCACGGCGTATGCCGCACTCGATCCTTCAAAATATTTATATTCGGCACCGATTGCCCGGCGATCAAGAATTCCTTCGATCATTTGATTGATCAGGTAAATCGACATCGAACCTTTATCGAGGCTGAGTCCGTAAAAAGTCGGCTGAATGCTGGAGGTAAAATCCACCAGTTGCCCAGCCACGCCATTCACACGCCAATTCTCCGGTAAGCCATAACCTGCCGACACGCCATCGAACCGCCCCATAACTCCGCCGCTGACGGGAGTCTGCCGCCCCAAGCGGGCGGAATAATTGTCTGTCCGGTTTTTTAATTCATAATATGCCGAGTTAACACGGTTTTTGTTGATTTGACCGGGCAGGAAATTTTCGTACACGACATCACGAAAAACCAACCGATTATCGTAATTTTCATCTACAGAGCGCGCGGTTACATCAACATTGCTTATCAGCGATGACTGATCCTTCAGCGTATAAGTAGAAGTTTGTGTCCCGTTGTTAAATGGATAGGTTGTCTCTAAAGTGGTTTCTCCATAGTAGTAACGAGATGAAATCCCCCCCTGCACAAAACTTTGCGGCGTTATTTTTCTAACCGTAGTGTCTTTTCTGATCTCCGATTTCGGTGTCGCTAAATTTGCCAGACGTTGCTTAACTCTCGGCACGCCCGGAGCTGTGGTATAGAGTTTCAGATATAACTCATACTCCGCCTTCGCCCTTGCAGTTTGCCCGGCCCGTTCTCTGGATACGCCAACCCATTCCTGCGCATCCTGTGAATATTGGTTCGGCGGCAACAACAATACCCGGTTAAACGAATCGATTGCAGCCAAATTATTTCTTGTCGACAGGGCATTACGCCCGGTCAACATAAGTGCGTAAGCTTGCGACGTATATTCAGCCGGAACGTTTTCTTTCGTTTTTGTCGCGGACGCTGAAGGTATAGACTCGGCTACGGGTGGCAATACCTCCGGCAGAAAAGGCAGACTAATTTTAGGTTGGAATTCTTCGGTTTTTTCCGCCTTGATCGACATGACAAAGCCCCGACCATCGCCACTCGGGTTTACCGATAACTCCACCTCGCGAGCAAACTCGACCACCAGCTTTGGCTGCACGGCCTGATCCCGAGTTGTCACGGTGAAAGATGGTGTTTTTGACGTTGCTGATGCTCTACGAATCTCGGAGTCCAACCAGGTATCTGAATTGCTCAAACTTGGCACCCGTTCGTAATATATTTCCACATAGCGGGTTTTGCCGGATGGCGTGGATCGCAAAAAGCGCACAGGTTCGGTGAGCCTGATCGTGGCCAGCACCACATCGCCTTGTTGTTGCAGACTGAGATCGTCCAGCGGAGCGGCGAAAACTGAAGATGCGCATCCCAACAGCGAGGCAATACCCAGCCCGATCAAGTGCACTTTATTCGCAACTGTAATCTTCAAACTCCGATCCATCCGCATTAAATTTTAAAAACAATGCCAACCAACTGATATAAATAATAATTATTTCGCCATAATTTTCGGCGCGAAGTATTTTTTACCGACCAACCACACGCCATCTCTCGCGGGAATTTTTCACACAATTTTTAATTTTACAGAGTCCGGTTCGTGCCGTCAATATTTTGTGTGNNCACACAAAATATTGACGGCACGAACACAGCCACCTATGATGACCGCCGAATTGCAAGCTAAAGTATCGGAGGAGCCTTGTATTCCCCCTAGGGAAGCGCACTAATGCCACACCCGCGCCCAACAAAACGAGTAGCTTTAAAATCAATCAAGTGAAAATAAAATGAAGCAGATCGCATTAGCTAAAACACGCGCAAGGATCAAAACGGTTATGTCGGCACTGTTGTTGCTGTCGATGACACTATTTTCAATATTTGTCATGGCGGCGGATTCAGATACAAATTTCTACTACGAAAAGTCTCAGTCAGAAAAACCGTTGCGAGATTTTAATCATATGACGACAGGTTTTGCGTTAACCGGCCAGCACTCAATTGAGGAATGCGGCACCTGTCATGTGGGCGGGGTATTCAAGGGCACCCCGAGAAATTGCGCAGGCTGTCATTCCAAAGGTAGACGAGTCGTTGCGACGGTAATGCCATCCCAACATATCGTAACGAACGATCCCTGTGAACTCTGCCATAACAGCACAGTTACCTTCTTGGGCGCGCGCTACAACCATGGCAAAGCACAACCGGGTTCGTGCTCCACGTGCCACAACGGACAAGTAGCAACCGGAAAACCTTCGAACCACAATAATGCCAGCCTGATGTCGACTGCGACTTGCGATAAGTGCCACAGAACCTTTGCCTGGATACCCACAGCCTTTAACCACGCCGGAGTAGCGCAAGGCACTTGTACCTCCTGTCATAACGGAACGAGTGCGATCGGACGTCCGGCAAGTCATAGCAGCTCACCTGTAAAAGCACAAAAATCTTGTGACTCCTGCCACCGTACCAGCGGATGGTATCCCACCTTTTTCGATCACATAGCCATTCCCGCAGGAACCTGTGCAACATGCCATAACGGAGTATCCGCAACTGGAAAAACAAGTAGCCACACCGGAACGAAAGGGACCTTGTCTTGCGACACCTGCCACACAACATCAGCATGGCTACCAGCCGGATATAATCATGCAGGAGTGGCTCCAGGAAGCTGCGTAACTTGCCATAACGGCGTATCCGCGACTGGAATGACCAGCAGCCACACCGGGTCGAAAGCATCATTGTCTTGCGATAAGTGCCACACGACGACAGCGTGGTTACCCGCTAGTTTTAATCATGCTGGCATAGCCCCCGGAACTTGCTCAAGCTGCCATGAAGCTCAGCGTCCAACCAGTCATGCCTCAAAGGGATATACCGGGTCTTGTGACAGATGCCACACCACTTCATCGTGGACATTCAATCACGCCGCACAACAGGGGCTGCATCTTTGCAACAATTGTCACCAGCACCATCACAACACAACTCCTTGTGACCAATGTCACTCTGTGAACTCGTGGGGGAGGTAATTAAATACGTTTGCAGAAGTGCAATGAGACCTCTGTAATTTACTCTGTGGAACTTTTTGCAATTCTCACAGTCATACGTTTAGCACATGCGATATCGCATGATGTGTTTTGACTAACCTAATTGACTTGGAGTTATATATGACAACAGAACAAAATGCACTGCAAGCTGCTCATCAACTGAAGTTACAAGAAGTTCAGGCTCAACAGGCCAAGCTGGCGGAGCTACAGGCTGACTTGGCAAAGCTGAATGCCAAAGTTGCAAACAATGAAAAGCTGTCTGCCGAAGATACGGAGTTCGTCAGCAATCTGGGTTGGCTTAGCGCGTTATCCGTGACTATTGCGACTGTAGCAGCCAGCATTTGATTGGTTCGCGACAGCTGCGATTTCCATCGCGAGTTGTGGTGGCATTGCTTGGGGTTTGATGAGTAGCATGTAGCAATACGAAGGGCGGCAATGGTCGCCCTTCGTTATTTTGATTTTGAAAATAGCAATGACACCTTTGATCCTAAAAACGACAATTCATCCACGAAAAACACGAAATGCACGAAAAACACGAAATGCACGAAATAAAACATTAGGTTTCATTCGTTCGGTGGCTCACCCATCCGGGTGCCCGGCCAANNTTTCGTGGACAACTGTTTTTTCTAGGTTGATCATGAAATAACAGTTGTCTGCGAATAACTGTTATTTCTAGGATAATAAAGAGGTTTCTTATCAGCACAAAAATTTATGTATTCACTTATTCGCTCCGCACTCTTTGCTCTCGACCCTGAAACCGCTCACCACGCCACGCTCGACGCTTTAAAGAGCGCACATTGTCTGGGCACGCTGCCCTTGCTGGTCAAGCGTCCGGCAAGTGATCCGCGCATGGTGATGGGACTCACCTTCCCTAATCCTGTTGGACTGGCGGCGGGACTGGACAAGAACGGGGCTTACATCGACGCACTCGCGGCGCTGGGTTTCGGCTTCATCGAGATCGGCA
>PLYB01000148.1:6132-11132 GCA_003151655.1 Gallionellaceae bacterium
TTCTCGGCATCAACATCGGCAAGAACGCCGACACTCCCATCGAGAAAGCGGCAGACGATTATCTTATCGGCTTGCGCAAGGTTTACACGCACGCAAGTTATGTCGCCATCAATATTTCATCGCCCAACACCAAAAACTTGCGCCAACTACAAGGCGGCGACGAACTCGATGCGCTGTTGTCGCAACTCAAAACCGAACAAGAACACTTAGCCAAGCTACACGAAAAATATGTGCCGCTGGCGCTCAAAATCGCACCTGATCTCGATTTCGAACAAATCAAGCAAATCGCCGCACTGCTGATCCGCCACCGCATCGACGGCGTGATCGCCACCAACACCACCTTGTCGCGCGAGGGCGTGGAAAATATGCCGCACGGTAACGAGGCTGGTGGCCTGAGCGGTAGCCCGGTGCGAGACAAATCCACCGCAGTCATTCGCCAACTTGCCGCCGAATTAAATGGAGCGCTGCCGATCATCGGCGTAGGCGGCATCTTGAAAGGCGAAGATGCGCTGGAAAAAATGCAGGCCGGAGCATCACTGGTACAGCTCTACAGCGGCATGATTTATCGCGGTTGGGAATTGGTAGCGGAGTGTGCGGCGGCGGTGAAGTTATCGAAGTGAGTTAACCAAAATATAGTGGATGATCGCTCACCGGCGAACTTCCTTAAGCATCACAGTAAATTGTTGGGCAATCTCTTCGGTTCTGAATTTTTTCCCGACCCAGTCCCGTCCATTACTTTGTAGCTGTCTGCGCAATTGCTCGTCTCTTGCCAGATTTAAAATGGTATCGCGCCAAACCGCTACGTCACCTACGGGAAGCAACTTTCCGGTGACATTCGATTCCATAGTTTCGGGTAGTCCACCTAAATTACTGCACAGCACTGGAACTCCACTAGCTTGCGCTTCTATAGAGACACGTCCGAAAGTTTCGGTAACCAGAGTAGGTGCCGCGAGCATATCTAATGCTGCAAAATACGGCCGCACATCCTTGGCCCAAGTGTGCCAGATATGGCGGCTAGCAAATCCTCCGCTTTGAATCTTGTTGTTGAGATCTTGCACTGCGAGTCCATCACCAATCCAGATTGCTTTTATTTTCGGATTTAGCGCCATCGCCTGATTGAGTGCATCACAGAGAGGGAGAGCACCTTTGTCCGGGTGCATGGCACCAATAAAACCGACCACAATGTCGTCTTCCGCGTAGCCGAATTTCAAGCGGTTAGCCTTGCGCAGTTGCGGATCTGCTTTGAAGTATTCCAGATCAAGTGGGTTATAAAGCATTTGAATGCTCGAAGCATCGACACCTCGCGCGATGAAATTGTCGCGCATGAATTCTGAAATAACGATGAAACGATGCACCATACGCGGAATAAAGTGATGTGTCAGGAAGCGCATTGGATAATCCATGTGCTTGAAAAGCGCGATTTTTACACCACGCAGACGCGCTATTAGCGCAAGAGGCCAATATTCTTTACTGAAACTGCCTATGATCCAATCGGGATTAAATTCGCTGACTGCGCGCCACACGGCAACGAATCCGCGCGGGTCAAACGCATTTCGAAATACCCCGCTGTAAAGTTGAACATCGCTGCCCACCAAGCCACTATGAATGGGCGTATCCGGGCGAACCACTGCCGCAACCTCGTGACCCGCAGCGCACATCGCTTTGGAAAGTGTAATCAGGTGACTTTCTGTGCCGCCACCGCCGTAATGCGTACCAACAAAGAGTAGTCTCATTAGCGTTTACCCGAAATATGCTTTAAGCTTTAAGAAGCTTCCCTCGGTTTTCTTAACGCATCGTAAGCGCTCTTATAATTGGAATGCGCCAACTATTTCGATACATAAAAACCATACGCTACTATCTGGAATAATGACTTTCCGTGCAACCTGAAAAGCCCATAGGGGAAAAGACTACCTTTCTCCACGCATATTGTGCGGGACTAACTTGGCGATGTGGCAGGATTGATGGAATTGAGATACGCAAAAAATAAATATTTGTTGATCTAAAGCACAGCCAGCCGATATCCCACGCCGACTTCCGTTAGCAGAAAGCGCGGGCGTGCGGGGTCTTTTTCCAATTTGTGGCGCAGGTTGCCCATGTAGATGCGCAGATAATGGGCTCGCTCCACGTAGTTCGGCCCCCATACTTCTTTGAGCAGCAGTTGGTGCGTCAGCACTTTGCCCGCATGTTTGACCAGCACCGTGAGCAATCGATATTCAATCGGCGTGAGATGAACTTCAACGCCGCTGACGGTGATCTTGCGGTGAATCATGTCCACCAGCAATTCATCCACCGAGAAAATGCCTTCTTCACCCTCTGCCGTGGTTGGCATGTGACGCAAGGCCACACGTATTCGTGCCAACAATTCGCCGATACCAAAAGGCTTGACCAGATAATCATCCGCCCCCGCATCCAAGGCGGAAATCTTGTCGCTTTCCTGCGCTCGTGCCGACAGAATGACGATTGGAACGGATGACCAAGTGCGCAACTCTTTGACCACCTCGACACCATCTATGTCCGGCAAACCGAGGTCAAGAATAATCATATCCGGTTTGCGTGTCGCGGCTTCAGTCAGCCCTTGCTTGCCGTTTTCCGCCTCAATCACCTGATAGCCTTCCGCAGTCAATGAAGTCCGCAGGAAACGCCGTATCTGCGCTTCATCCTCGATGACAATGATGGTGGGTGAGTTGTTCATGATTGACTCGCTTCTTCCTGCTCTATCAACGGCGGCTCGGTCAGCGGCAAAGCAAAATGAAATGCCGCGCCACCGGTGGATAGATTATCCACCCATATCCTTCCGCCATGCACCTCCACTATAGAGCGACAGATCGCCAACCCGAGCCCTGCTCCGCCTTGATTGCCTTCGCTATCGACACGATGGAATTTTTCGAAGATACGCTTTTCTTCGCCAACAGGAATTCCATGCCCGTGATCTGCAACGGTGACCACTAACTCCCTCTGTTCGGTTGCCGCAGTAATTTCGATGGCGGTTCCGCTAGGGGTGTACTTCACGGCATTTTCCAGTAGGTTGGCGAACACCCGTTCGATCAGCAAGCTATCTATCTCCACCAAAGGCAAATCGCGCGGCAACTTAACGGTTACCGAATGATTGACCAGACGCGCAGTCAATCCAGCCAACGCACCTCCGATCACCTCCTCTAACGGCTGCCATTGCCGGTTCAGCACAATAGACCCCGCCTGCAGGCGCGCCATATCCAGCAAATTATTTGCCAGCCCGGCCATGCGTATTGCCTCGTCGTAAATAGCTTGTCCAAGTTCACGGCGGGCATGATCGTCAAGCTTATCGTCATCTCTTATCAAACTGCTGGATGCGCCCACGATAGCCGCCAGCGGCGTGCGCAAATCATGCGAGATCGCCGACAGCAGCGTATTACGCAACTGCTCCGTTTCCATTTTGATCTGGGCGCTGTGCGCTTCCGCCGCCAGACTCACCCGTTCCAACGCCAGCGCAATCTGGCTGACAAAAGTTTCCAGCAAGCGTTGCTGTTCGGGCAGTGCTATCCGCGCCGGATTGAGCGGCAGCAAAGCCAACACGCCGATCATTCCAGACGCGGCTTTCAGCGGCAAATAAACCATATCGCCACCGGGCAAAGTATCGGTGCCCTGCCCTGCCATCTGCTCATGGTCAAACACCCATTGCGCCACACTCAAGTCGCTACCGTGACAGGATTGCGCAATACTCTCACTCATCGGATAAACGATGCGCCCTGTCGCATCGGGCAACAACACAACAGCCTGTGACTCGAACACCTCCGCCACATGCTTGACCGCCACACGCATAATATTTTCTTCACCGCGTGTCACAGCCAGCTCCCGGCTCATGGCATACAGCGAAGCGGTGCGGCGCTCGCGGTGACCGGCGATTTTGGCCTGATGCTTAATGCGCACCGTCATGCTGCTGATGACTAAGCCCACCAGCAGCATCACTGCAAACGTAATTAAATATTGCGTATCCGAAACGGCGAAACTGAATCGCGGCGGAACAAAAAAGAAATCGAACAACACCACACTCAGAAATGAGCTGAGTATCGACGGCCCGCGTCCATAACGGGCGGCAACGACGACCACGCCCAATAGATAAACCATGATTAGATTGGCGAGATCAAAATGGCCAAATATCAACCAAGCTATGCCCGTACACATAGCCGATGCAACCACTGCCCACAGGTAAGAAATACTCCAAGTGAATAGCGTATTTTGTTCTTCGGGTGCGAGCCCAAGATACAAGCGACTGCGCGAAAAATAGGGATTCTCTTTTGCCTGCGACAAGAAATTGGATTCTTTTCCCACCACCAGAATATCGATATCACGGGCGAGGCGGACCACGGTATCCACCAGCGAGCCGAACAGCCAGCGTTTCCATCCCGACAGGCTAGGCTTACCCAACACGATGCGCGAAGCATTGCGAGTACGCGCGTAGGCGATCACCTCCTCGGCCAGCTTGTCGCCACCGAGCGTAACCGTTTCCGCGCCCAATTCCTCGGCCAGTTTCAGTGTGCGCAAGATGGCATCGCGTTGCTCTTTGGAAAGACGTTGCAACTTCGCCGTCTCAACATAGACCACAATCCATTCCGCCTTCAACAACTGCGCCACACGGAATGAGGCGCGCACCAGATTTTCCGCATTACCGCCGGGGCCGATGCAGACCAGCATGCGCTCTTTCACCTGCCAAACGTCATTGATTGCGTGATCTTCGCGGTAGTCGCGCATCTGCGCATCGACACGATCCGCTGTGCGGCGCAATGCCAGTTCGCGTAGCGCGATCAGATTGCCTTTGCGGAAAAAATTCTTTGCCGCACGTTCAGCTTGTTGCGGCAAGTAGACCTTGCCCTCTTTCAAGCGCTGCAACAACTCGTCCGGCGGCAAGTCGATCAGCTCGATTTCATCCGCACCTTGCAACACTGCATCCGGCACCGTTTCCCACACCGGAATACCGGTAATTTGCGAGACCACATCGTTGAGACTTTCGATGTGCTGAACAT
>PLYB01000229.1 GCA_003151655.1 Gallionellaceae bacterium
TAGGGCGCAATCGTTATTGCACCAATTGAAATGAGAGGCGCAGGGATGGGCTAGCATTGTACTGATCATACGAGCCCCTTGCGTCTTGCTTCAAGGTTTGAGGTGTATCTAAACTCTTCAAAAAGAACTTGGAATTCTGTCGTGCTGCGCGTACCTCTCCACAAGCGGACATTTTCATTCTGGCCTGCAAGTATCAGGCAGATTATTTCAAGCGACTGTCGATCTATGTCGGGACCAAAGTAGATGCCCGTTAGTGCCTCCGCCGGGTAACCAAATTCGGTTCCTGCTACGTGATGAATGGCGCGCCATTCTTTTTCGTATGCCCAAGCCATCGACTTCGTGCAGAACAGTTCAAGGACTGAATCGAAGTCTGGATTCAGACAGACAGTGGCTACGTCAATCGGCGGCAGTGACGGCACGTAGCGAACCTGTCTAATCTTTGCAAAGAGGTCTGCCGACGTCGAAAACTCTAAACAGAAACCCTTGTAGCGGCCTCCGTAATGCGACCACATGAGAAGGTCTTTGTTGCTTTCCGAGAAGCAGGCGACACCCTGTGACTTTAGGAAATTTTCCGTTGAAGTCTTCATTGTATCGTGCGCCGCACGAAAAAGAATCTCGCGAAGCTGCTCTGCTCGAAATGTTTCAAATTGGTTGCGTGAAAGGTCGGGCAGGCTGTCGGCACGAAGATAGGCATGGCGAATGGCTTCAACATCGTCATTTGTTGGCGTTTTGATATTTAGCGTTAACGCACAGTCGTAAGGGTCGTTGAAATTGAGCGGTGAGCCAAAGTGGATAATTTGGCTCTTCAGATTTTGAAGGGCTCGCGTTGTTAGCGGTTCATACTTGTAGAGGCGTAAAGGTAATGCCATATTCAAGTTCTATTATTGTGGGTGCGGCTTGCGCGCGTACCACTGATGAATAAAGTTGGCCATGATTCGGTTAAATAGCGCGCTTGATTACATGCTTCAGTTGCCATGAACCATCGCTTGCCAAAGTTGCTGAGATTGTTAGCTTGTCTTTTCCCCAGCCAGATAATGCCACGCACGAGAAGATTGCATTTGTTGAACGGCGGTCACCTGATACGTTACCGTTGTCAAAATCCCAAGGCATAACGCCAGCTTCCGCATTCTCTCTCAGGTACACGAATATTTCGGCAGCAGCGGGTGAAATTTTCCAGAACTTGTCTTCGTCGGGTGCAAAGGTGATCATGTTTGGCGATCCTAATGAATAAACCGAAAGGGTCAGTATCGCATTACTTTGAAACGTCGCGATTCACATCTAGTGCGGCGCATACACCGATACGCTACGCCGCTATCGGCATAACCTCATGGTCGATTTTGTCCCCCAGTTTGTTTTCGGCGATTTCCAAATCGTACTGTGTTTGCAAGTTCATCCATGTTTGCGCGGACATGCCGAACAAACGGCCAAGGCGCATGGCGGTGTCGGCGGTGACAGCGCGTTTTCCGGTGCAGATTTCATCTATGCGGCGCTGGGGGACGCTGGTAAATTTTGCAACCTTGTAGCGGGTCAGCCCCATGGGTTCGATGAAGTCATGCAGCAGGATGTCGCCGGGATGCACGGGTGCAAGCCGCTCGCCTGTGACGGTGTTGCCCCACTTCATGTTGTTCAATTCTTCGCGCTGAATACTCATTTTATTCTCCTAGTGGTAATCGACGATTCCCACATCTTCTGCATGTCCATCTTCCCATCTGAAACAGATACGCCATTGGTCGTTGATACGGATGCTCCATTGTCCTGCTCAATTGCCACTTAGCAGTTCGAGACGGTTACCGGGCGGAAGCCGTAATTCTTCGACTTTGCCCGTGGCATCAATGAGCTTGAGTTGTCGCCGAGCTTTTGCCTGAATCTCATGCGGAAGTTTGCGAACAAACCGTCCTTCAAACACCGCAGCCGTAAGCCCCGGTGATTGATGCCATCAGGCCATCGCCTTGCCCCGTGTGCCTACCAGCTTAGTGGCTGCTGCGCGCCCCTTTGCTGTCGGCTCTTGGGCGATGTGATCGAGCAAGACGGGGGGGCGGTTAGGGAAGCGCGCGACTAGGTCGAGTTCGCCGCCCATTGCCTGGATATAGCGGCGTAATGTGGATAGCAACAAGTCGCTGCGGCGTTCGATACGCGAGATCGTGTCTTGTCCTACCCCAAGGCTTGCGGCGAGGTCTTGTTGGGTGTGTTCAACGGCTAGGCGCAAGTCCTTAAGCGTTGCCAGTTCACCCGCGCGCTGTTCCACTTTTGCGCGGCGCTTGGGCGGCAGCGCAGCCAGCACATCATTTAGATTTTTTGCCATGATCTTTCTCCTTTATTTGCTTTGAAGTGCTGGCCGCTTTTAGCGTAGCCAGATGTTCGTCAAACCTCGCATCGGCACTGGCAATCAGCTTTTTATAGAATCGCCGTTGATCTGCGCCACCTTTGTCGCCGCCCACCAGCAGAATTGCCGCGCGTTCCGTATCAAATGCAAACGCCACCCGCCATACCCCGCCTTCACAATCGAAACGCAACTCTTTCATATTCGCGTGTTTTGAGCCTTTGAGCGTATCCACCGTTGGCCTGCCCAAGTGGGGGCCGAATTCCTGAAGGAGTCGGGCGTGGGCGAGCAATTCATCTTGGAGCGTGCTACCCATCGCCTGAAACTCGGCGTGAAAATCATCGTGAAAGAGTACGTTCCATAGCATGCGCGAATTATGGCCTTAAAGACATATTATTTCAAGGTGGTCATGCATAAGAATTTGTTGCTGACGTAGCCGGAACTTACTCAGCAACGCTGATTGTGAACAACTCTACCCTTTGCTGGGAATCGGTTGGATATTACTCCTTCAGCCGTAAGCTCCAAGCCTGAACCATATCCAGTATAAATTTCCGATCTGAATCGGAAAGTCCTGTGATCCAACCCTGAATCAACAACGACTGGTCTGTGCAAAGGTTGGTGGATTGCGATAGCAATTCCGCAAGCGGCACACCCAATGCATTTGCGATTCGCTCTAGTCGCAACAGCGACGGTAAGCTGTTACCAGTTTCGAACCTCGAAATAGTGACGATATCTGCGCCGATCTTTTGGGCAAATTCGGTTTGTGTTAGCCCAAGCTCTTTTCGTCGTTTAGCAACATTGCCGCCTAGCAAAACGCCAAGCTTTGTAGGTTTGTTCTTCACAGATTTGCCCTAAGAATTGACTAGGCGCAAATTGTTGTGTCTTTGTATAATTTGATATATGGCGCAATAGTATATAGTATGGCGAAAAGCGCCTTTATTTGAATTCGTAAAGCCAAGTATTTGAAAATATTTTCGCTGTTGAAGTTGGTTGGCAGCATCTGGAGAAAATTTCAACGAACGCATCCACCCCACGCGATTGCAATAGATGGGGCGAAGCTTTCAGCAATCAATTGGAGTAATGCGATGAAAACGAAATACAGTGGCATGACGCTGGCGTGGCTGGTGTCGATATGCTTATTGACCGCTTGTTTGGGGGGCGCTGGAAGCGGCAGCACTACAACTAATAGTCCAACCACGAATACGCCATCCGTTGCACCCACAACAGTCGCCCCCACAACAACAGCATCTACTTTTTCAGGTAGCTTGTCATTTGGGTCAAGTATTTGTCAGGATTACACCGGTTCTGCATGGTCTGCTTCATCTATTTCAAATTCCACAAATACTTCCACTTATAGTGCCAGTCATTGTGCTTCGACAAATGCTGTTGGCAAATGTGCCTCTGGAGGGGGCAATAATATTGATACATATTATTACAGCCCCTACTACCACACATCCCAATCGGTTACATGCGCTTCAAGTGGTGGCACATGGACTGCACTTATTAACAATATAGGTCCAGTAGCAAATGCGGGAGCGACTCAAAATATCAATGTTGGCTCACTCGTTTCATTGAGCGGCGCAGGCAGCTACGATGCCAACAGCGACCCCCTGAGTTATAACTGGACTCTTACATCCAAACCAGCGAGCAGCACTGCAACACTCACAGGATCAACTACGTCAGCCCCCAGTTTCACCGCCGACTTGGTGGGGGCATATGTAGCCACGCTCACGGTAAATGATGGGTTGGTGAATAGCCCAAATTCCTCTGTAACAATAACAGCAGGCATTCCGCCGGGGTCACTTGACGTTACCTTTAACGCCACCGGAAAAGCAATAACCACTTTCGCCGCAGGGAGCGCCATTGCAAATGGTGCAGCCCTTCAATCCGATGGAAAGATTGTCGTTGCAGGTACGGTGACGAACGGAACAGTTTCAAGTTTCGCTTTGGCGCGATACAACACCGATGGCAGCCTAGATACGGCGTTCGGCACAGCAGGGATGGTCACTTCAGCAATCGGAATTGGCAACTCGTATGGCAATGCAGTTGTCATTCAGCAGGACGGGAAAATTGTTGTCGCGGGGGAGGCTCAAAAATCTGCGTCCTATGTGCTATTAGGTGTAACTATGCCCGCCATGTATGGGTATGCGCTCGCCAGATACAACGTGGACGGAACGTTGGATACAACATTTAATACAACTGGGACATTAGTTCAGGGGATAGGCTACGCTAGAAGCGGGGCCAGAGCTGTTGCGTTACAGTCTGATGGAAAGATCGTTGTTGCTGGATATTATGATGTATTACCAACTGGGCGTTGGGGCAGCATGGCGCGATTCAACATTGACGGTAGTTTTGATTCTACTTACGCGGGTGGAAATGGGAAGCTTGGCTATTTCGATTTTGCTAATGCCGTTGCTATTCAGGCAGACGGGAAAATTGTCATTGCGGGTAATGCTGGGCAATATTTCGTAGTAAATCGTTTTACACAAGGCGGCATTCTGGATTCCGGTTTTGGTATAGGTGGACTCGTTGGGAATTGGGGTTTTGGACCAGCCAATGCATTGGCAATCCAATCGGACGGGAAAATTTTAGCAGTTGGCAATAACGCTACGCAAGGATTCACCTTCGCAAGATATAACCCGATAAACGGAAGCGTTGATAATGCGTTTGGCTACCCAACGCCTTCCTATTCTTGGAGTACTGTTGGTGGCGGCTATAGAAGTATCATTGTCGGAACCGGAAACGATATTGCGAAAGCAGTTGCCGTTCAAGCAGATGGAAAAATTGTAGCGGTCGGCACAACCTACAACGGGTTATTTTCCGATTTTGCGCTAGTGAGAATATCCGCAGATAGCGTCACCAATGACATCAATGTAGTCACACCGGTAGGAACGACACATACGGCTACCGCGAATGCAATGGTGATTCAATCCGATGGAAAGATTATCGCGGTCGGTGGCACGGGTGGTGCAACCTCAAGCTTTGCTTTGGTCAGATACTTGCCCTAATGCAAGAGAGCCGCAACTCTGTTGGATTGTGAAGTGCATATCGCCGAAATGGACATCACCCCATATAGCAGGCTTGTGCTAAGGGCGCAGGGTCAAGTCTTTCGTTATCACATTTCCATCTCAACTATTTGCCAATTAAAGGGGCGGGTTCGGATTGACTTTGCGTTGAATCAGGCTGCTTTCTGCGAAGTGGTCGTGCTCTTTTTGGGACGCCCGCCTTTTGCGCCATTGGCACGAGCAGCAGCGGCCTTGGCGGGTGTCGATGCAGCTCCGCCGCGACGGGCAATCTCGCGCATCCATGCGTGGCTGCCGAAAATGCCCACTACCAACGATGCGATGCTGAGATCGGCATCCAGTTTTTCCCAGTGCAGCCCCTTGCCTTTGCCCAATATCTTTATGGCCGCCAAATCCTTATTTGAAGCTCCGGCAAGTCCTTGTGCTTTATCCACCGGAAAAATAAATGAACAGCCGTTGGTTAGTTCAACGATGACTTGGCGGCGGGTTGGGCTGTAACGGGCAGCTTTCGCACGGGGTTCATTCTTGAGCGCCTCTGCGCCTGCAGCTTTTGCACGAGTGATCTGGTTGTCCAAATCGCTTTCACTGATTTTCCAATTAGCCATGAATTTTCTCCCATGCGCCGAGTAGTTTTTCCTGATGTTCGGCGACGACGCCCCAGATAAACTTTGCTTCGCGCTTTGTCAGCCCATTGATCGTGACAAAAGCGGGAGCAAGCCCGCCGTTGCCTATGCGTATTTTTGCCTCTCCATCTCCCTTGAATACATGAACATGCGGCGGTTCATGGTCGTCCGGCCAAATGATGAATTGAAAGCCGTTGATGAAAAGGATGGTTGGCATGGGATGATTATACCTGTCCGCTTGGGTTATTCAACTGAGCGCCGAAGTTTTGCAATCACGAATGCTCCAGAAAAAAAAAGGCGCTGCATTCACGGCCTGCATCATTGCCTTTACGAACTGAATACTCTCAAGTATGCTAATCCAAGTATTTAATCGTTTGCGATGGCGCTCGCGCCGACACCGCCGGTGTTTTAAGGATATATCGTGGCATGCCAAAAATATTTGAAAATATAAGGGCGATGCAAGCACTAGTCGATGTCTTGCCCATAGCGATCTTTGTAAAAGATGCCGAGAGCAAGTTTCAGTTGATGAATAAAGCTTGTGAAGCGCAGTGGGGCATGAACTTTTCGGATCTGCAAGGCACTGATGCGAGCCAGTTTTTCCCTCCCGACCAGATGGCATGGTTTCTCAGCAAGGATCGCGAAATATTTTCCGGCGGATGTCAGGTTGATTTTGAAGAAACGTTTTGGAACGCATCCCTTAAGCAAAACCGCCTTGGCCATACTTATAAAAAACCTATCTATGATGAATCCGGAAAGCCGCTGTATTTGATCTGTGTCACCATCGACATCACCGACAGTAAAAAATCCCTGCAAGAGTTGCAATTAAGCGAAGAAAAACTACGCACGATGTTCGACATGTCGCCTCTCGGCATGGCAAGAAACTCCATGGACGGAAAATTTGTCGAGGCCAACAATACCTTTTTGAGCATAGTCGGTCACTCGCTCGACGAATTGAATCGACTCAGCTACTGGGATCTCACGCCAGAGAGCTACGCTCAACAAGAGGCAGAGCAACTGGAGTCGCTCAGAACAAAATCCAAGTACGGCCCTTATGAAAAGGAATACATCAATAGCAGCGGGCAACGTGTACCGGTTCGTCTGAATGGTGTGCAAATTGAGGGCAGCGATGGCGAAAAATTCATTTGGTCTATCGTGGAAGATGTTACCGAGCGGAAAATCGCCGAACAACAAATTCATCAACTGGCTTTTTTCGACCCGCTGACTAAATTACCCAATCGCCGATTACTGCTGGATAGATTGCAGCAAGCATTCTCTGTCAGCGCACGCAACGGACAGCATGGCGCGATCATGTTCCTCGATCTGGATAATTTCAAAACACTCAACGACAGCAAAGGACACGAGTTCGGTGATTTGCTGCTGATTGAAGTATCTAAACGACTTTTATCCTGCGTGGGTGACGGGGACACGGTAGCGCGCCTGGGCGGGGACGAGTTTGTTATCGTATTGGAAACACTTAGCATCAATCAGGAAGAAGCAGCCAGCCAGGCCGAACTGATTGCGGAAAATATTCGAACTTCGTTAAATTCAGCCTATCAGCTGCATGAGCTTGCTTATCACAGCACCTCGAGCATTGGGATTGTCCTTTTTAGAGGGCATTTAGAGAGTCTCGACAACGTGCTCAAATACGCGGATACGGCAATGTATCAAGCCAAAACCGCCGGGCGAAATGCCATTCGTTTTTTCGATCCGAATATGCAGGCTGCATTGGAGGCTCGTGCCGAATTGGAAAACGAGATGCGTCAGGCACTCAGCGAGCAACAATTTTGCCTGTATTACCAAATTCAAGTTGATAGCCAGCGGCAGCCGTTGGGGGCAGAAGTACTGATACGCTGGGCGCATCCGCAACGCGGACTCGTCCCGCCTGTTCAATTCATTCCGCTGGCCGAAGAAAGCGGGCTGATCATCCCGATTGGGCTTTGGGTGCTGCAAGCCGCATGTGCGCAACTTAAGGCTTGGCAGCATAGCCCACAGACTGCCGCGTTGACTTTGGCGGTAAACGTGAGCGCCAAACAATTTCAGCAAGCCGATTTTGTTGCCCAAGTGAAGCAAGTGTTAACCGATAGCGGTGCTAACCCTTCGCTGCTTAAACTGGAATTAACCGAAAGCACTCTGCTCGACAAGGTAGAGGAAGCCATTGCAAAGATGCAAGAAATCATCGCCATGGGAGTTCGTTTTTCCATTGACGACTTTGGCACGGGCTATTCATCGCTTCAGTATTTGAAACGTTTGCCGCTGTATCAAATTAAAATCGACCTGGCCTTCGTGCGCGACATTGCTTCCGATCCCAATGATGTGGCCATCGTAAAGGCCATTATTGCCATGACCGAAGCGCTGGGGCTTAATGCAATTGCGGAAGGCGTTGAGTCGGAAGAACAATTTAACTTCCTCGATAAACATGGCTGCCACGCGCATCAAGGATTTTTATTTAGCCGACCAGTTCCGTTGCTTGAATTTGAGCAGGTTTTGTCGAAGTTCATGCAGGATTAAGCGCAATTTCTCCAAAAAGAAATATATTTCCGCCCCTAATTTGCACCTTCAGTCACAATGAGGTTGCAAAATCCCGCTACTCTTTCTATAATGCGCGCCTTTTAACGCAAGCCGAATTCTCAAGGAGTCACCATGGCAAATAGCGCACAAGCCAGAAAGCGTGCAAGACAATCAGTTAAACAACGCGAGCACAACACCAGCTTGCGTTCCGAATTGCGTACCGCAATCAAAAAGGTTGCCAAAGCAATCGAGGCTGGCGACAAGGCTGCTGCACAGGCTGTGTTTAGCGCATCCACCAGCGTGGTTGACGCCATCGCCGACAAGAAGATCATCCATAAGAACAAAGCTGCCCGCCATAAGAGCCGCTTGTCCGCCGCTATCAAGGCGATGGCCTGATTTTTTGCAGTCGATAAGACTGCGACAAGAAGGCCGACGAAATAGTCGGCCTTTTTCGTTTGTGGTTTAAACATTTCAAAGATGTAACAAAAGATGTAAGACCGGGGAGCTTGCCATGTCACATTTGATGAACACCTATAATCGTCAACCCGTCACCTTTACCCACGGGGAAGGTGCTTGGCTGTGGGACATCAATGGTAAACGCTATTTGGACGCGCTTTCCGGCATTGCGGTCAACACGCTGGGACATGCGCATCCAAAATTCACCGCCGCGCTCTCCGCCCAGATCGGCAAGCTGATCCACGTCTCCAACGTTTACCAAATACGCGAGCAAGAGCTGATCGCCGACAAATTGTGCGAACTCGCCAAAATGCAGGAAGTGTTCCTGTGCAATTCCGGCTGCGAGGCGAATGAAGCGGCGATCAAGCTGGCACGCATGTACGGCAATCAGCGCGGCATCGACACACCGACCATCATCGTGATGGAGAAGGCTTTCCACGGACGCACGCTGGCAACGCTTTCCGCCACCGGCAATCGCAAAGTGCAGGCGGGCTTTGAGCCGCTGGTCAAAGGCTTCGTGCGTGTACCTTACGATGACCTCGAAGCCATCCGCCAAGTCGCGGCACACACCCCCAATATCGTCGCCGTGCTGGTCGAGCCGATTCAGGGCGAAGGCGGCATACGCACGCCGGATATCAGCTATCTGCAAGGCTTGCGCAAGATTTGCGACGAGCACGAGTGGCTGCTGATGCTGGACGAAGTGCAATGCGGCTTGGGCAGAACGGGCAAGTGGTTCGCGTTTCAACACGCGGGCATTCTTCCCGATGTAATGACTTTAGCTAAAGGCTTGGGCTCCGGGGTTCCCATCGGCGCCTGCCTGGCTGCGGGCAAAGCGGCTGGCACTTTCAAGCCGGGCAATCACGGCTCGACTTTCGGCGGCAATCCGCTGGCGTCGACTGCTGCACTGACCACGCTGAATATCATGGAGCAGGATAAATTGCTCGAGCATGCCGCCACCTTGGGGGCATGGATCAAGCAACAACTGCAAACACGCCTGGGTGGCGAAAAAGGCGTAGTCACTATACGCGGTCAAGGCTTGATACTTGGCATCGAGCTCGATAAACCCTGTGCGGAAATCGTTGGCAAAGCGCTGACAAACGGCCTGCTCATCAACGTTACCGCCGACAACGTGATCCGCTTGTTACCATCCCTCATTTTCTCGCAAGCTGAAGCACAACAGTTGCTGGACATGCTATGTCCGCTGATCACGGATTTTTTGGCGCAGGAGTGAACATGAGTAGCAAACCTCTCAAGCATTTTCTACAATTTAAAGATCTGAGCCGCGACGAACTCGAATACCTGTTCGAGCGTACCCGCCTGATCAAGAAAAAATTCAAATCCTACGAAAAATATTGGCCGCTGGAAGACCGCACGCTGGTGATGATCTTCGAGAAGGCCAGCACGCGTACCAGAGTGTCGTTCGAGGTCGGGATGACCCAGCTAGGGGGCCATGCCATATTCCTAAGCCCCAAGGACATGCAGATCGGCCGGGGCGAGACCGTGGCGGACACCGCCAAGGTCCTGAGCCGCTACGTCGACGTTATCATGTACCGGGCCTTCAAGCACGAGATAACACTGGATCTGGCGCAGAACTCCTCCGTCCCGGTGATCAACGCTCTGGACGATCTCGAGCATCCATGCCAGATTTCCGCCGACCTGCAGACCATAATAGAGCACAAGGGCAAGTTGGAAGGTCTCAAGCTCACGTACGTGGGCGACGGGAACAATGTCTGCAATTCGTTGATGCTGGGTGCCGCCCTGACCGGCATGGACTTTGTGGCCGGATGCCCGAAAGGTTACCAACCGAACCCGGACCTGACCAATAAGGCGAGGGAGATCGCGAGGAAGAACCGGAGCACGATCTCCATCGTGGAGGATCCGAAGCTCGCCGCCAAGGATGCCGACGTGCTGTACACAGACGTCTGGGTCTCCATGGGCGAAGAGGACGAGGCGGCCCAGAGGGAACGGGTGTTCAAGCCTTACCAGATCAACTCCGACCTGCTCTCGCTGTCCAGGGATGATTCGATCGTGCTCCATTGCATGCCGGCCCACCGCGGCATGGAGATCAGCGCCGAGGTCATCGATGGGGAAAGGAGTGTGGTATTCGACGAGGCGGAGAACCG
>PLYB01000001.1:0-171 GCA_003151655.1 Gallionellaceae bacterium
GCTAACCTTTCAATGGGGACGGCTCAAACCGCTGCTATGGATGGGGCTAATGCGGCAGCTGATAGTAAGATTTTAGCAGACTCGGCCAGGAGGGGCGTAGCTGACCAAATCACAACAGGTCAAGTATTTGGGGCTACAGGGGGCGTTGCAGTGGGCAATGAAATGGACTCA
>PLYB01000001.1:254-10013 GCA_003151655.1 Gallionellaceae bacterium
CGGCTAGTCGTTGCTAACCCCGTAAGGGTTTCCATGAATGTCGGTGAGCCCCATCATCGGTGAACCATTCACGTTGAAACGACGACGTGGCGATGCGGGTGATGAGTCTGTGGATTGATTAAAACTGGAAGCTCCATATTTATGTGTTTTTACTTGGCCATAGTACATCCAATCTCTAAATAGAGAACCCAGTGAAACCATTACAATCATTTCCAGTGAAAATGCCATTGCCACAGTATGCGCAGCGTCAGAATATGTAGTGACGAAATAATAAAACAGCCCCGCAATGAATGACCATATCGCAGTCCACACCAATGCTTGTTCAATCGAAAGAAAGATTTTTTCTCTCTTACCCTTGGACTGAAACTCTTCCCTCTTTTTGTTCATTGGGTTCGATACCGCTTTAAATGCTTTAAAGCCTACCAATGTAAAAATACTAACCCCTAAAATAACCAATATTTTCATGACAACCTCTTACTTTACGTTGAATTTGCCAGACCAACTTTCTTATGAATAATTATACTCACTAAGAAAATAAATGCAAGCTACGATGTAGGCAAAACATACCAATAATATAAATAATGTCCACATAGAGGACTAACAGCCTTGACAAAAGAAAAATACAGGATTATCTTGGCGACATTGAAATGCGTCATCTTGTTCTCATGCATCGTTGCTAAGTGGCTAAATGCTATTTGAGATTTTCAATAGGTGACGCAAATGATAAGTAGGTATTATCACGGAATCTTTCTCTACATCTAACCTTGTATGATAGATACTCTTCAGGTTTCGACTTCGACAAATAGTGATGGCTCTTTCGGTACGAAATGGCAGTGGTCACGCGACAATACTAACGGTGCGTTACACAGGGGAAACATTACCACCGTGCTTAACGTGCCAGACAAGCTTGATCGAGAGATATTGGCGGAGTTGTCGGCAATCCATTATTTGCTTGAAAAAAGACGCCTTGGCGCTGATAACAGTATCGGCCACTTAAAAGTCAGATTTTCATGCGGTGCGATCAAAAAGGCGTTAGCGAAGGGCGCGCTGAAAAAAGGTGACATTGGAAAAACTGATAAAGCTAGCGTTGCAAGCTGGGCCGATTTTTTAGCCACCAAGTATTTCGAGGCTCAATTTGAAATATCCAAATGGGTAGAGCCGGAACTCGAACAAGGCGAACAGTATGAATTGACCGTGTATCAAAAGCCGACCGTGCCGATTTTTGCAAAAATCCTTGAAGGCGATTTGTTGATCACTCGCCATTCTATGTACCGCCTTATTGGGAGAATTTTGTCACCGCACAGCAGGGATTGCGAGGATGACATTAGCGATGTTCCAGATGCGCGCTGGACTGTTGCATGGAAACGATTAGAAAAGATTTTCACATCTGATTCACATCTCAAACGTGCGGAAATTGTGGATGCAGCATGGAAGCACATTGTTGCTAAATATAAGTGTGAACCAATATTCTTGTCTGATTCAGCCAATAAAGCAGTGTTTGTGGTCAAAATGGATCGAGGTCTTTATACTCTTCTAACTGTGCTACGCGACGATATATACAACACATCTTTGAAAAGACCACCTGTACTATTTGGTGATAAGTTGGTTAATTGGCACACCGCAGAGGCGATCAAGGCGAGGAAAAATAATGTCTGAAACACAAAAACCATTCTGTGTCGTATGGAGCCTTAAACTTCTCAAAAGCTTTTGGCCGCACCAGAGAAAAGGATAGGGGTAATGACAGGCCATGAATTCGCCGCCGCCGTTAAGGCCGCCGGCTACACGCAGAAACGTTTTGCCGAATTGCTTGGCGTACATAGGCATACTGTGGGTGAGAGATATGCTGCGGATGTTGTAGAGCCGTACTGGGTGTATGCGCTGGCAGGCCTGATCGCTGGTAATGCTGCGAGCGTAGTAGCGGAACTTGTCGGTAAGATCGACGAAGAGGGGCAATAATTGTATGCTAAACCTACAACACGGCTTGCACATGTCGGTATGTTGGACTAGCATGGCTTAATTCCGTCGTTAATGTGGACATTAACGACGGGTGGAGTGAAATGATGACAAACACATACTTGTTTTTAGCGGCAGTATTTTTTTCAATTGCCGCTTTGCTGCTCAAGAGATTCCGTGTAAATCATACTGCAATGGCAGGTACGGATACTCAGTCCGTGCGCCCATCTCTGCGCACCATATTTCCTCAAAACAAAGCAAGAGTCGTCAAACTCACCGACCATGGCTTGCATATGATCACTAATGTGAACGAGAAAATCATCGCTGCCGAAAGAGTAATTGAACAGCAGAAGAAAATAATTTCAACGCTAATGGTCGATAAGACCAAAGTCACTGCCGGGATTGCTGGTGAGAAAACTGTTTCTGAATTCTTTCTGCGTGCGCTTGATAACAGGTGGACGGTAATAGAAGGCTTCTTAGGTGGTAAGGGTGAGATTGATTTTGTTCTTATTGGGCCTCTTGGTGTGTTTGCTATTGAAGTCAAAAACCGCAATGGCGTGGTGAGTTGCAATGGTGACGAATGGATGCTTACAAGGCCAAATGGCGAGCCTGTAGAGATCAAAGATAACGGTGGAAGATCTCCCTCACAACAGATCACAGAAACGGCTACATGGCTGGAAGACGAACTGCGCAAGGTTGGTTATAACGTGCGCATTCCAAAGGCGGTTATCTTGGCACACCCCAAAGCTGGTTTGGGCGCTATTGCCAATTTGAGCGTTGATTCGTTAATGAAACTTGGTTCGACAGCCGAGTTTAAAAAATATTTGTCACTTGGTACTCCGTTGTCGGCGGAGCAAATTGCCGGGATCTCTTTGGCTTTGCGGTAATGGTAGGTATTGAATAAGCTTCAAAATTATCCAAAGGAATCAATATGAGTTTAAAACGCACTTCAAATCAATATTTTACTATCCGCATAGCACTTTATTAGCTATAGTGTAATAACTATCTTATATTGAGTGTTGCTAAATCATGCTTAATCTTATTGCTCCCCAAAGCCTGAAAGACTTAGTTGAAGCAAACGCTATTCGCCAGGCCACGGTTGTGGCCGACAATGATGTTTTTAAAATTACCGTGAAATACGGCATGGTTGAACGAGTGGTATCTGTGCGCACTCGCGAAGGACAAATCAAAGAGCGCGTTTTTACCTCTTTGGATGCCGTTGCGCGCTTTATGAGGGAAAAAGTGCATCTCGCTCAATACGAGGTTAACGCGGCTAATTTCCAGCCAGCAACAAAACGAACCAAGCGGCCGGACACGTCGAACCGGTTAAAGGAAGCTCATGCAGCTCTATCGCGCAGCGAATGGTTAACACAGAAGGTGGGCGCATCCCGTGAAGGCATAAAAGACGGCAGCAATCCATTGATCTCACCGGCAGACTGGGAGCAGATTCGTGCAAATAAAAGGGCGCAACGTGACACAGCATGAAGCAAATCATGCGGACACAAAGCTACCGTGATGATCTCGACGCGATTGAGGCTTTTATCGCACAGGACAAGCCGCAAGCTGGCGTGGACATGTGGCTACTCATTGATGACCAGGTGCAACAGTTGGCCGACCCGGTATTTACGTGCCGTCCCGGTTTAGTGGCCGGCACCGTCGAGCTGGTGGCACACCCTAATTACATTGTGATCCTGGAAGAAGATGCAACGACAATAACCGCATTAAACGTGGTGCATGCCAGAAAGAAATACCCATAAATATGAAACCCACTATCGAAGAAGAAATCAAAGATATTTTTTTCCGCTTCCTGCAGGAGGAGCCGGCACGGTGCGTCGGTTTTCTGGATGGCCTGGTGGCGGCGGGGGCGATCAACGGCGAACAGCGCGATGAGCTGATCGAAGCCAATCCTGAGTTAAGCAAATATCTTTATGGCTAGCTAACGGCAACTCTCACTATGACTATTTCAGTTCGGATATTTATTATGACTTCAGACGACACTTTATATCGGGTTGTCGGCACAAAGTTTACTGCGATGATCAACGATCCAGAAAACCATCCGCTACTGCGCTTCGCCGGTCAACGAGTCCGCATGGCAGAAGCAATCGTTGAACTTGATAATCGCGCACCAAGTGGAATTTATCGACTCTTGTTTGGAATGCTCAGATTCGATGACCATGGAATGTTGGATATCAAGACTTTAATGCGCCAGAATTTCGCGCTTTTTGAAGCATTCAACGAACAACAAGCGACCAGTGGCGCAGTTATTGATGCTGAAAGCCGTTTTGTTGCACAAGGTGGCCGGTGGCAGCCAACACCAGCAGTAGAGTACCGCATTCGCCAAGCTGCTCTTGGAAAAGCTGTATGCAAACGCTTGAATGTAGAAGCGTGAGGATGGCAATGTTAGTGAGATATAATTTGTGCTGACAGGTGTGTGAATTTCAATAGTGTACAGAACGTCGAACACAATTATATAAATATGGAAAAATGTATGACCTTAACAAAAGCAGAACTGGTAGATTTATTGTTTGAAAAAGTTGGTTTGAATAAGCGTGAAGCCAAAAATTTCGTTGAATCATTTTTTGAGGAAATCAGCACTCAGCTCGAAGGGAACGTGAGCGTCAAGCTCTCCGGTTTTGGTAACTTCCAATTGCGTGATAAGGCACCGCGTCCCGGGCGAAATCCAAAGACTGGCGAGGACGTTCCAATCACGGCACGACGCGTAGTCACTTTTCACCCCAGTCAGAAACTCAAAGGTTTAGTTGAGAAGTACGATGGAAAGTCTCAATAATGATGGTCTGTATAAGGATTGGGACGGAATGAGGTTGTAGTGGGTGACGTGGTCGGTTTTTTTGACTCAACCAGCAGCAACGGAGCGGTCAGGTCATTCGTCTCATCGACAAAACAGTCCATTTCTCTGATGGTAGCAGCAATGGCAAGTTGCTAATACCTTCCTGCTCAGAGTGGTTGATGCTCACACCGTTGAGCAAAATGTGATTGAAATTACGCAAGTCGATTGAGGGAACGTGTATTTGCCAGCAGCAGGGCAGACAGCGCAAGAAGTAGAACACTAACGGAGTTACCATGCTCAATTATGAACTGACACCGAATCACACTGGATTCGTCTTATGGGGCGATTACGCCACACTGAAAAAGCTTCAGGAATTTGTCTACAAAGTGGTGGAGGAAAGCATCCTTATTGAAGACAAGGAAGGCTTCATTCTGGGCTTGGCCTATGACGCGCGCAAGGCGTTTCAAGGAGAACGTAGAGAAAGTCATGTGGACAACGACGGTGATCAAAACAAGATATTCGGTGTGGAAGTTCTCTGGCCGGTGATCCTGATTCAAGTCGGCGTTTTGCGCCATGCTATGGCATTTATGATATGCAATCGTCTCGATCAGGCAACCATGTTCGAGCTCGAACATGTAGTCGAGTTGGCAGCGCGTGCGGCGATACCGAGTACTGCCGACGAAATCATCCACTCTATGTACCAGATTGGAACCATGCCTTACCAGCATATCGATGCCGTTCTCAATAGCCGGTGTTGCTACTTCATTGAATTGCCCGCCCAACAAAGAATGTCCCTCCTGCCGAAGTTGATGGAAACCTTTAATCCGATGTACGATTTTCTTGCAAAACAGAACCACGTAAAGCGACCCGCAATTATTTCACCGGACGCGTTTGCCGAAGGTGATCGCGAGTGGCCGGATTTCGATTGGTAGGCTTGCCGAATTGCCTGTCACTCAATGTCGAATTGATAAATAACTACAAGACACGTCACCCCGTTTAATGACATTGCAGCGAGGCAATGAGTGAGTTACGTCTATACCTTCCAGCACGGAGTGGTTGATGCCGATACCGTTGAGCAGAATGTGATTAAAATTACGCAAGGCGATTAGGAACGTGTAGGTTTTTTGGTGGCACACCTACCAAGAATACGCTTCCAACCATTTCTGGATGAAACGGCTTCCCGAAGAATATCAGCATACTCATCTGCATCGACACGATCATCTGAAAGCATGGGTTCTTCAACATGTTCAGACAAAAGCCGGAATCGCTCTAAGGGGGTTTTTCCAAGTTCAAGAATCCGGCTGTAAGCTTCACAGGAATAGGCAAAGGTTTCGCGTTTTGCAAAATCGATATCGAGCAGCCATTTTCGACGACGGGTTGCTGGAAGTCCTATCATTTCACGCTTGCAATTGTGAAAAATGTGAGCAGCTTCGTGTAACACATAATCTTCGAACCGATTGTTGATGCCGTAATACTTCATCGATACGTAGCAGGTTGTTTCTTCGCTCAAGCCAACAATGGTTGGCGCATCGTCAGCGAGAGCCTTGGCACCAAAGCTTGAGAGATACATGTTTGCAAGATTCCACGCCGTTCTGAGCCACGGTGCATTTTTGATGATCGTGCTTATCGTTGCTGGCGTCAGAAAAACAACCGAGTGCTCAAGCATGTCGAGGATGACTGTTTGCTCGTTACGCGGAAACAACCCTTGCACCATAGGGGTAACTTTTGTACGGACGTTTATGTCTAGCCTAGAATCATCGTGGCATTCAGATACGGCAGCGCGCTCAGTCCGTTTCAAAATCGCTGCGTTAAGTGCGCTACGCATTGCAGCTTCCCCGTTTACGCACTGTTCTATGATCGAACTACCTGGCCAATTCTGAAATAAGATATCGTCATGGTCACCGCTTGAGAGAAAGCGATCAATCTCTGCTTGTTGCTGCACATTCATCTCGAAGTCCATACGGCCTACGTTGGCTTATCCCATTCAGGTGCGGGGTCTTCCTCAGCTATTTTGAGCAGCAGCTTTCCACCGCGTTCATCGTCAAAAAATTCTTGAATGAAATGATACGTGTGGTTCACGACATCAATCATCAACTTTTTCATTTCGGCATCGCTGATTCGCGAGAGATCATTCCACGGAATTTCACGGTTGGGTGTGTTGACGACAACATCAGTATAGTCACCGGTCTTAGAATCTGGAACTTTGCCAGTATGAAAATCTTCCAGAATTGAATTCCGAAAACATCTCAAGACGATGTGCTTGGCAAGTCGCTGCTGAATTGTTGGATCGGTAATAATAGCTTTGATAGCTTCTTCACTGTTCATGATCAGACCTCACAAAAATTAAAGCAGGCTAGCTGTATATTGATAATGTAGCCCCGCCATTTTTGTTTGCTGGCGTGACGAGTTGGATTGACTGTCATGTACGGAATAGGGTAGGGCAACTGGCCTCCCTTGTATAATCTCAGCTCCGCTAGGTTTGATCAAGGGCAATATCATGTCAGCTCCAAAATAGAAAGGGGATATTGCCCTCATGAACACAATCCGCGATTAACTCAAAGTGGTTCGCTAACTGTCTTGCATTAATGATTAATTAAAAGAAATGCCACTAAACTTATTACACCATTCCGCCAAGTCAAACAGGAAGCCAACAAGCCTGTCGATGAAAGTCATCAAATTAATTTCGATCTTGATCATAGTCATTTTGATTCTAATTCTAGCGGCATTACTATTTATTTACTTCGCGATTGGAGCTGTGTTTGTGTTCGGATATTTCTGGTGGAAAACTCTGGGCCATAGAAAGCAAATGCAAAGTGTTACCCCTCAACAATCTGCTCAGGACGGTTTGATAATCGAAGGTGAAATAATTGGCGAGAAAAAGGAGAAATAATGTGACAGGAATTTGTCAGTAGAGGTCATTCGATAATGCACGTCGAATTCACACTAATCGGCCTAAGGAGACCTTGGCGATTTTCTGAAGAAGCAGTCGGCGCGGCCTGACTGAAGATCTGCTACGATGTTTTTCGAGCTGTCATTATTAACACCAAGCTGAATTTCAAAATCGCCACATAAAATGGCTACCTGTATGGGCGCGAAAATGACCAATATTTTTTTCCTTGTAGCTAGCAGGGTGAATTAGTGTTAGATTCCTATCAACTTTTTTCTGCACTATTAATTCGGAACAGTGAGCCCGACTGATAATTGTTAGTCATCTTTATGACGTCAACTCCTGCTCTCAGACAATTGCATGTTGAAGGCTAGATAAGAGAAGAAAAACCTATACAGGGGCTTAAGCATGACAGATCTTTCTGCAGATCAGTATTCTGCTGGTGAGCAGGGCTTGGGATATATTTATCAGCCTCGGTTTGCTTTGCTTCGGCTTTTGCAACTACCGGAAAGTACGTCGGTCCTGATCGAGAAGGACGATGATCTCGATTTCATAGACAAGGATGGTGTCAAGACGCTCGCCTCCCTCAAGCACAAGGCTGTCGGGGATCGCCTGACCGACCTGTCCACCGACTTCTGGAAGTCCGTTCGGATCTGGCTGGCACGCTACAACCGCGATGGACGCAGCGAAGCCAATCTCCGCTTCTTTCTGTTCACGACGGGCACCGTCTCGAAAGCTTCCTTCCTACGGCACCTCCAATTTGATCCTCTCCCTGATGAGGACGAATCGACTTCGTTGTCGCAACTTGCGAACGACGCGCTCGCAAAAACCGAATCAGGGCTCATCGGCGGTATCGCCTTAGAGTTCCACAAACTCAACAATGAGGAAAAGGAAGATTTCCTCTCGCGCATCGCCATATTCGATGGTGGCCCTCGAATCGTCGATGTGCCCTCGATCATCAAAGATCAGAACATGCGCAGCATCCGACGCGAATTTAGAGAAGCAGTTTTCGAGCGTCTAGAAGGTTGGTGGAACGACACCGTCGTCAATTTGTTGTCAGGCAAGCGCATGGAGGCGATTTACGGCTATGAAATCTCGGACAAACTTTCCGCATTTGCCGAGGAGTACAAGTCCGACAATCTCCCAATCATGTTTCGAGACAAGGCACCTCCAGGTGAAGTCGATGCGGAGAACGACCCGAGGCTTTTCGTTGTGCAGTTGCGGGAGATAGGCATCGCCTCTAACAGAATCCGCAATGCCATCTTGGACTACTACAGAGCCTTCGAACAGCGGTCGGCCTGGGCGCGCGAGAATCTACTAGTCGCGGGTGAAATGGAAGCGTACGAAGATCGCCTCGTCGACGAGTGGAGCCGCTATCGGGACGTAGTCTTTGAAGATCTCAATGAAGAATGCGCAGATGCGATTCTTCTGGAGGCAGGCAAAGCTCTGTACAGGTGGGCCGACTTGGAAAGCGGCAACATAAATTTTCTTCGAATCCGGGAGCGAGTGACTGAGCCATTCGTCCTGCGTGGCGGTTTTCATATTCTTGCGAACACTCGCCCACTACCGAAAGTGTACTGGCACCCCCGTTTTCTAAACCGCNNGGATCAACGACCATTTGAAGTAAGAAATCTCTTCAATCCAGCCTTCTGCGGCCTAGTCTTGTTCAGGGCACTGCAGGGATATGAAGAAGAGAATCCGGACGGCATGCCGTTTTCCGTCGCGCTGTTGGTGTTACCTCTATGTCTGCAGAAAGACTCTCGCCAAGTGATTGCAGAAAGTCCCCGCAGCTATCTATTGAAGACGGTCGAAAAAAACCCCCAGATGCTGGTCGGCTTCGCCGACCGAGCAAGCGATCTGATGCCCTTTGCATTTGAGGCGTTTGGCCTGTTGATGGAGAGGGGATGTTTCGTCGTGTCCCCGGATGGGCGGTTGAAGACCGTCCCTGACCTGGTTCGAAAATCCATTACTGGTACAAGCGAATCCATCTCGTGCCAACGTGTCGCACGGATCGTCGGAAAAGAGTTTGCCCGCATCGCGGATCGAGTGACGCTGTACACAACCTTCGGAATACGTCCATGAAAATAAAGTCGATTCACATCTACAGTCACGACGGCCAGCGCAGGGATCT
>PLYB01000338.1 GCA_003151655.1 Gallionellaceae bacterium
GATTTGAGGAACAGCTTGCGGGCGCTTTATAAATACGGCTAAAGCGAGGGAAACCCGGTTTGGCGCAAGCTTTCCGGGTTTTTTATTGGGTTGCCGTATGTATATTCCTGAGAGTTTTGCCGAAGCCGATTTGCCCACGTTGCATGAATTTATGCGCCAGCATAGTTTTGCCACATTGGTCACGCAACAGAACGGTGCGCCGTTTGCCAGTCATTTGNNATGGCGCGCAACAATACGCAGTGGCAGGATTTTGCCTCCGGGGCGGAAGTGCTGGTGATGTTTCATGGCCCGCATGCTTATGTGTCGGCGGCCTGGTACGAGCCCAATCCGCTGGTGGCTCCGACATGGAATTATATGGCCGTGCACGGCTATGGCACAGTGCGCATTTTGTCGGAAGATGAGTTGGAGAAAACTTTGCACCGACTGGTGGATGAGAATGAGAAAACATTTTCGCCGCCGTGGCCGTTGGAAATTACTCAACCGATGCGCGAGCGCATGCTGGAAGCTATTGTCGGTTTCGAAGTCAGGCTGAACCGTGTGGAAGGTAAGTTCAAACTGAGTCAGAACCGTTCGCAACAGGATCGGCGCAATGTGATCGCGCAGTTATCACAAAGTGAGCACGGCAAGGATGTTGCTCAGTGGATGAGCAAAGAATTTGAAAGGAAATAAAAAATGACCGAATCATATCAACCGGAAACATTGGCACTGCGCGCGGGCACCGAACGCAGCCAGTTTCATGAGCACAGCGAGGCCTTGTTTCTCACTTCGAGTTTTGTGTTCGACAACGCCGAGCAGGCTGCCAAGCGCTTTATCGGCGAGGAGCCGGGCAACATCTATTCGCGCTTTACCAATCCCACCGTCAGTATGTTCGAACAGCGTCTGGCGGCATTGGAAGGAGCCGAGCAATGTGTGGCGACCGCTTCCGGCATGTCTGCCATTCTGTCTGCTTGCATGGGCTTGCTCAAGGCGGGCGATCACGTGGTCGCATCGCAGAGTATTTTCGGTTCGACGGTGAATCTGTTCAACAATGTGCTGAAAAAATTCGGCGTGGAGACGACTTTTGTTTCCGCCACGGACGTTGCGCAATGGCAGGCGGCGGTACGCCCGAATACCAAATTATTTTTCCTGGAAACACCGTCTAATCCGCTCACCGAAATCTCTGACATCGCAGTGATTGCCGCGGTGGCAAAAAATTGCGGCGCGTTGCTGGCAGTGGACAACTGCTTCTGCACGCCTATCCTGCAACGTCCATTGGAATTGGGAGCCGACATTATTATTCATTCCGCCACCAAATACATCGACGGGCAAGGTCGCGTGCTGGGCGGAGCGGTGCTGGGCAGCAAAAAACTAATGGAGCCGGTGTATGGCTTCCTGCGCACTACCGGTCCGACCATGAGCGCATTCAACGCTTGGATATTTTTAAAAGGTATCGAAACGCTCAAGTTGCGTATGGAAGCGCACAGTGCAAACGCGCTGCAACTTGCACAGTGGCTAGAGCAGCAACCGAATGTGGCGCGCGTGTTTTATCCGGGGCTGCCGTCGCATCCGCAACACGCATTGGCGTTGAAGCAGCAAAAGACCGGTGGCGGGATTGTGGCGTTCGAGGTGAAGAGAGGGAAAGCGGCGGCATGGCGCGTGATCGACAGCACCAGAATGCTTTCCATTACCGCGAATTTGGGCGATACCAAGACCACGATTACACATCCGGCGACGACCACGCATGCGCGCATCACGGCGGAGGCACGCGCAGCAGCAGGCATTAGCGACGGGCTGATCCGCATCGCGGTCGGCTTGGAAGCGCTGGTGGATATACAGAACGATTTGCTGCGGGGGCTGTAAGCACATATGAGTATCAGGTTGGCCAAACAGGTTGGCAAGGCGCTCAAGTCGCGCGGCTTGATGCTGGCAACGGCGGAGTCTTGTACGGGGGGAGGCATCGCGCAGGCGGTTACCGGTGTGTCGGGAAGCTCCGGCTGGTTTGATCGCGGTTTCGTGACTTATTCCAATGTGGCCAAAGAAGAGATGTTGGGCGTTTCGCTTGAGACAATGAAGATGCACGGTGCGGTAAGCGAACAGACTGTGCGCGAAATGGCGGCTGGAGCGCTGCAATTTAGTCGCGCGCAAGTAGCGTTGTCGGTGAGTGGTATTGCAGGCCCAACGGGCGGTACACCGGAGAAGCCGGTTGGTACCGTTTGGTTTGCATGGGCGAGCGAAGGTAAGGCACGCGCAGCTTGCCATCATCTTGCCGGTGACCGCGATGCCATTCGGGTGAAAGCGGTGCGTATTGCCCTGCAGGGGGTGCTTGACCTGCTGAATAGCAAGACTGAAACGACTTGAAATATAAAAGAACGAACGTTCTATGCAAGTGCAAATAGATATGCAATAATCCGGCATCAATTTTTGAAGGGAAATCGTAATGGATGACAATAAAAGTAAGGCACTCGCAGCGGCGTTGAGCCAAATCGAAAAGCAGTTCGGCAAGGGTTCGATCATGCGTTTGGGCGCGGGCGAAGTAATCAAGGATATTGAAGTGGTCTCAACCGGTTCGCTCGGGCTAGACATTGCCTTGGGGGTCGGCGGTTTGCCGCGCGGACGCGTGATCGAGATTTACGGCCCGGAGTCTTCGGGCAAGACTACGCTTACTTTGCAGGTTATTGCCGAGATGCAAAAACTGGGCGGCACGGCAGCGTTCATCGATGCGGAACACGCACTTGATCCGCAGTACGCACAAAAGCTGGGTGTGAAGGTTGAGGATTTGCTCATTTCGCAGCCGGATAATGGCGAACAGGCGCTGGAAATTGTCGATATGCTGGTGCGCTCCGGTTCGGTGGATGTCGTGGTAGTGGACTCCGTTGCGGCGCTGACACCGAAGGCGGAAATCGAGGGCGAAATGGGCGATGCGCAGATGGGGCTGCATGCGCGCTTGATGTCGCAAGCCTTGCGTAAACTCACAGCCAACATCAATCGTTCAAACACGATGGTCATCTTCATCAACCAGATTCGAATGAAGATCGGCGTGATGTTCGGTAACCCGGAAACGACTACCGGCGGTAATGCGCTCAAGTTTTACGCTTCCGTGCGTATGGATATCCGCCGCACCGGTGCGATCAAAAAAGGCGACGAGGTCATCGGTAATGAGACTCGCGTGAAAGTCGTGAAGAATAAAGTTGCTCCTCCATTCAAGGAAGCTAATTTCGATATTCTGTATGGCGAAGGTATTTCACGCGAAGGCGAGGTTATCGAGTTGGGCGTACTGCACAAGCTGGTCGAAAAATCCGGTGCTTGGTATGCCTACAATGGCGATAAGATCGGGCAGGGAAAAGACAATGCACGCGAATTTCTGCGCAGCAATCCTGCCATTGCCTTCGAGATTGAAAACAAAGTCCGGGCTGCGCTCGGCATCACCCTGCTGAAAGCCGGTGGCGAAGAAGCCTGAGATTAGTCTTCGCGTCCGCGCCATGAGGTTTTTGGCGCGGCGCGAATATAGTTGCGTTGAGCTGCAAGGCAAGCTGTTGCCGTATGCGCAGGAAGGCGAAGACCTCGATGCCGTGCTGGACGATCTGGTGACGCGCGGCTGGCTTTCCGATGCGCGCGCCACCACCCAGTTAGTCCATGCCAAACGAAGCCGTTTCGGTACGCAACGTATCGCGTACGAACTACGTCAAAAAGGTATCCCCCAAAACTTGATCAACGAGGCATTGCCTGAGCTGAAAGAATCCGAGCTGGATACGGCGCGCGAGGTTTGGCAAAGAAAATTTGGTATACTCGCCCGCGATGCAAAGGAAAGGGGTAAACAAATACGCTTCTTGCAATCGCGCGGGTTCTCAATGGACATAATATTCAAAGTGTTAAACCTAAGTTAAACTCTTGTGTTGAGTCAGGGATGGCTTTACGATCATTCCCGGCAATAGGAACATATTAATGTCGTTGTTGTGAGTTAAGGGGAAGACATGGCATTCGGTGGTGGGATTAGTTCAAAGTGGGTCATGGTCATCGACGACCTGGAGGCTATGCGCGCCCAGTTGCGTATGTCTTTGTCCAATGTGGGCTTTGCCAGACTGCATGTGGTGGGAAGCATTAAGGAAGCCTTGGAGTTATTGGCAAACAATCGCTACGATATGATCTTGTGCGATTACGCATTGGGTGATGGCACCGATGGACAGCAGTTTCTGGAATATTTACGCACCAATGATCTGATCACCCGCAATACCGCATTCATCATGATTACCGCCGAGCAGACTTACGAAAGAGTAGTCGCTGCAGCTGAGTGTTCACCCGACGATTACGTGCTTAAGCCGTTTACCGCAGCCCAGTTTAGCGCCCGCATGGAAAAGCTGGTTGAGAAGCAGGAATATTTTTCTGTAATCGATGCTGAGACCGACGCTAAAAACTGGGAGCAAGTGATAAAAGAATGCGAAAAAAAATTAGTCGTCAAAGACAAATACTTTCTTGAACTAAGCAAGATCAAATGTTCTGCGTTGATGCGCTCCAATCGCCAGCAAGAGGCGGCGGATTTGTATAACGAGATTCTGAAGTTGCGCCCCATCGGTTGGGCAAAATTAGGTTTGGCGCGAGCTTCATTGCAACTCGGCAGAGCGGCGGAAGCAAAAAAGCTTACGCAGGAAATTATGAGAGAAACGCCCCAATTCATGGCCGCTTATGATTTTATGGGCAAGATATTATCCACGGCGGGTGAAAAAAACGAAGCTATGCTGGTGTTGCAAAAGGCGCGTACCGTTTCTCCCGGAACCATGAGTCGTGTTCGTGAATTGAGTAATTTGGCAGTGAGTGCAGGCAAGCCTGAAGTAGCCGAGACGGTGATGCGTCAGGCATTGAGAAAACACAGGTATTCTCCGGTTCGTCAGGCGAATGATTACGTTATGTTATCCAATGCTCTGGTCAAACAGGGCAAAACGACTGAGGCATTGAAAGTGGTGTCGGATGCTCAAGGCAGCTTTAAGGACGAAAGCAGTGCGATTATTCTGGCCGCGTCGGAAAGTATGGTACATACTGCGGCAGGAAATGCCGAAAAGGCAGCAACGGCATTGGCCAAGGCAATGTCGTTTGGTGACGTGAGTAAGCTGCCGCCACTCACTGCGATTGCGATTGCCGATGCGTGTTTAGCCGCAGGCAAGAATGAGGATGCGACGAACATTATGCAAAATGTTTTACGCGCCCATAAAGGCAATGATGCAGTTAGAAACAAAATGCAGGATGTGTTGATCTCTGCCGGCAAGGATGCAGAGCAGGCACATAACCTGATCGAAGAGACAATCACCAAAGATGCGATTGAGCTGAACGATATGGGCGTGCGCAAAGCAGATGCAGGTGAGCTTGATGAGGCGGCCGACATGCTCATCATCGCGGCCGATCGTTTGACGCACGATTTGCGCATCGTGGGTAATGCCGCGTTAGTGATCGCGCTTGATCTGACGAAAAATGGCATCAGACCGGACAAACTGAACAAATGTATACAGTACCGGGATCGACTCAGGATAGAAAATCCAGACAATCCAAAGCTTGGAAAGATAGAAATGCTGCTTGACCAATTATTAAAGAAATAATAAAGGTGCGTCGATGAATAATCTATATGCTGCGGTTGTGCATGATGTGGCCAATCAGTTGGCGGAGTTGTCATTGCGCTTGGGGGCGCGAGGAGATGCCCAAAAAGAAATGGTGACGGTGATGAATGCGGCCCGCCGGTTGTCCGAAATGCTGCTGGTGCACCGTCAAGCAAGCGAATTGTTGAGTGTCAACCCGTGTTCGGTGAATGCCAGTGATTTCGTGGCGATATTGGCGGCTGAGTATCGTGAGTTATTCCCAAATTTAGTTATTGAGACTCACGATGAACAGGCACCGAGCATGGCTTTTTTCGACGATGCACTGGTGCGCATGGCGCTGGCAAACTCAATGTTAAATGCTTGCCGCGTCGCACGTTCAAAAGTGAAACTCTCCGCTTATGAACGGGACAAGATGCTGGTGCTGGAAGTGGCTGATGATGGCCCCGGTTATCCGGACACGTTATTGGCGCACGGCATCGCCACTCCCTCGCCTGTCAGTAAACGCGGCACCGGGCTGGGGCTTTTTTTGGCAAAGAAAATTGCCGAATTGCATCATCTGAATGATCGGCATGGTTCTGTCGAATTGTGCAATGAGGGCGGTGCGGTGTTTCGAATGATATTGCCCTGATGGGGGGGGAGCCCCCTTGGTTTTACGTGATGCGGCTTCAAGCTTACGCAGACTCTGATAAAACAGTCAAACCGACCCAGGCATTTACATAATAATTACTTTGATACGAATGCTATCACTGTGATTTGCCGTCCCAAAATACTCTCAATCTTTTCTGCTTCCCGAGTTTATTTTGTTCCTCTTCTGCCATGAGCGCAATCCGAGAGTTTTGTAACTCGCGTAAGGCATAATACGGGGGCATATGCGTTGCGCAAAGAAAATACAAAATGAATTTTGATAAAAATCTGGTGTTAAGCGTGCGCGAGTTTAACTCGGCGGCGAAGCAAGTGATCGAAGCGGGATTACCTTTGTTGTGGGTGCGAGGCGAAATTTCAAATTTCGTGGGAGCCGCATCGGGACACTGGTATTTTTCTTTGAAGGATGCGCAGGCGCAAGTGCGCTGTGTGATGTTCCGACACAAAAGTCAGTATCTGGATTTCAAACCGGGCAACGGGATGCAGGTCGAGGTGTTGGCGTTGCCGACGCTGTACGAGGCGCGCGGCGATTTTCAGTTGACTCTGGAAAAGATGCGTCCGGCTGGGCTGGGGGCATTGTACGAGGCGTTCGAAAAGCTCAAGCGCCAGTTGGAGTCGGAGGGCTTGTTTGACGCAGGGCGCAAACGCCCTTTGCCATTTATGCCGCGCCAGATCGGTATCGTAACCTCACCGCAAGCCGCAGCTTTACGCGATGTGTTGCGTACCTTGGCGAATCGTATGCCGGGTATTCCGGTGCTGTTGTATCCCACGCCAGTACAGGGCAACGATGCCGCACAGAAAATCGCCGCAGCGATCCGCGAAGCGAATGAGCGAGGCGAATGCGATACGCTGATTGTATGTCGGGGTGGGGGCAGTATCGAGGATTTGTGGGCGTTCAATGAAGAGGTGGTGGCGCGGGCGATTGCCGCAAGCCGCATTCCGGTGGCGAGCGGAGTAGGGCACGAGACCGATTTTACTATTGCCGACTTTGTCGCCGACCTGCGTGCCGCTACGCCGACCGCTGCCGCGCAAGCTGCCGTGCCGGATGGAGAGGAGCTGAAACAACGCTTGCAACAAAGCGCGCGACATTTGTCTCGCGCTGTCTCGCGCCGTTTTGAGCAGCACATGCAGCAATTGGATTATTTGCAGCGGCGCTTGATCCATCCGGTACAGCGCATGCAGCAGCAACGCCAGCATCTGGAGCAGTTACAGCAGCGTTTACATCTGGCGCAAGTCCATGGGGTCCAGCACCAACAGTGGCACTGGCAGGCACTGCGCCAAAGATTGCGCGCAGTACGTCCCGGTGTGGCGGAACTACAAATACGGCACGTTGCATATTCGCGTCGTTTGCATGAAGTCATGGCGCGCAATTTGGAACATCACCAGTCGCGGCTCAACTCGCTGCAACAACATTTGCAGCATCTCGATCCCACCCAAGTGTTGGCGCGAGGCTACAGCATGGTTCGCGATGAGCAGGGCAAGATCGTGGTGGATAGCACGCAAGTATCAAAGGGCGGGCTGCTGGAAGTGACGTTTGCGCGCGGCTGGGTTCGTACCGAGGTGAAGGAAAAGGACGAACATTGAACATATCGTTTTGCGTTAAAATTCGCGCCGTCTTCAAGCGATAGTTGCCCCACTGAATAACAATGCGAAAAAAGGGCGTAATGCCTTGCGTCCCTACAATCCCTTATGCTCGATTTTTTTAAACGCCTAAATCCACTACACGCCACCTTGCTGTTGCTCGGAGCGAGTACGCTGGTACGCGTGGTCGCCGCAAGCAGCGTAGGTTTGAGTGTGGACGAGGCGCACTATGCGCTGTATGGATTGCGCTTGGATTGGAGTTATTTTGACCATCCGCCGATGATCGGTTGGTTACAGGCCATCGCGTTACAATTCTCCGACTCTGATTTGTCGATGCGCGTATTGCCGATGCTGTTGTTCGCGTGCACAAGCCTAGTGCTGTATCGTGTTACGCTAGTTTTGTTTCCGCGTGAAACCCCGTGGTTGGGGTTTATTAGCGTTGCGTTGCTGCAATCGGGTGTGATATTCCAACTGATCGGTATGGCGATGTTGCCGGACACACCGTTATTGTTGCTCGGCTTGCTGTCGCTGTGGGTGTTGCACGAAATAGTAATCGAAGGCCGCGTGCAATATTGGTTATGGCTGGGTGTGCTGTTAGGTTTGGCGGCGCTGTCGAAATACACCTCGATCACTTTGCTGCTGACCGTGGTGTTGGCGCTGACGTTGAGTAAGCAGTGGCGGCAGTTGCGCAGCCCGTGGTCTTGGCTGTCCGTAGTAACCGGAGCCATACTCATTTTGCCCATTTTTTATTGGAATTATCGCCACGATTGGATTTCGTTCCTTTATCAGTTTCATCACGGTACGGGCAAAGCAGATTGGGAATGGAAGAGGTTTTTTGAATCCGAGGGTGCCCAAGTGCTGGCGTATGGACCGGGGCTGTATGTATTCGGTCTGATCGCGTTGGTGGCAGGGTTAAAACAGTGGCGCGATTCCGGGGTATGGATGTGTCTGTCGTTTGCTTTGCCCGTATTGCTGTTATTTGCCATGGGTTCGGGCTACGAAATGACATTGCCGCATTGGACCTCGCTGGGTTGGGCCGAGCTGGCACCGCTTACGGCATATTGGCTGCATCGTCATTGGCAATCTGTCTGGGTGCGCATCGGCGTGCGTAGTGCCGTTGTTTACTCTGTCGTGGTGATCGCGATTATATTCAGCGAATTCATTTCGCCCTGGATGCCTTTTAACGACAATGAAAATCCACTTCGCGATCTATATGGCTGGTCACAGGCCGCACATCGGGCCGAACAACTGCGCCTGCAAATGAGCAGCCAACAAGCGGGGAATGAGCCGGTTTTGTTTACCAATAATTGGACTTACGGTAGTCGTCTGGCCTGGTATGCGCGCCCTGCACCGGTGCAAATAACGGATAACCGCTATGACCAGTTCGACATTTGGTTCGGTTCTCCACAAAATGATGCCCGTGGCATTATGGTACTCTGGCCGGATCAACATGCAGTACCTGCCACTGGTGGGGCAGGTCAGTTTACCTCTTGCGATCTGCGTGATAGCCTTCCCGTCAGCGCTCACGGGCGTTTGATTTCTACTTTTACTTTTTACGCTTGTTATGGATTTAGAAACTAAGCCCGCCACATTTTTCCCCAACACCGCTGTGCCCTTATGGTCGCGTGTCTGGGCGTGGTCGGTACCGCTGGTTGCCTTGCTCGGATTGGTGCTCTTGCAGGCAACTGCGACTAACATCGCGTTGTTCCAGTTTCTAAACCGGCTTACCGCACAAGCGAGTGATGCATGGTGGAGCCATCTCACCATGCTGGGTGACACCTCACTGGCGTTGATGTTTATTTTGCCGTTATTCGGGCGACGACCTAATCTGGTCTGGCAGTTTGTATTGGCGGCAACATTTGCGGCCATCTGGTCGCATGGCATGAAGGTAATATTTTCTTCGCTGCGGCCTCCGGCAGTTTTGCACGAGGGAAGTTACCACCTCATCGGGCCGATGTTGGATCAAAACTCTTTTCCATCCGGACATACGACGACGATCTTTGTGTTGGCCGGGTTGTGCTGTTTACAGCGCTTGGATAATCGGCTTAAATTGTTGGTGTTGGCGCTGGCAATACTTGTGGGTCTGTCGCGCATCGCGTGCGGCGTGCATTGGCCGGTGGATGTGTTGGGTGGGGCATTCGGTGGCTGGCTTTCTGCAGTTGCCGGAGTATGGTTGAGTCAGCGCTGGCATTCTGGATTGAATATCTGGTTTCAACGCGTGGTGGCGCTACTTGTTACCGTGTCGGCGGGATGGTCGATACTTTATTACAACAGCGGATTCCCGGACACATGGCGGTTCCAGTTCTTTGTCACTGTGATTTGTCTGGGGTTATCAATAAAATGGCAATATCGATTATTTAAAATTGGCTAGATTAGGCTATCGCTCAACACTTACTATTTATTAAAGACTTTATGCAACTAGCGTTAAAAATCAATGTAGAAACATATCGTGGAACACGCGAAGGCGTGCCCCGATTAGTTGAAGTGCTGAAGCGCCAAGGTGTGCAAGCCAGTTTCTTCTTTACTGTGGGGCCGGATTGTAGCGGACGTGCCATCAACCATTTTTTCCGGCGCGGATTTCCGGGGCGTACTACGCGCATTTCATTGCTTGAGCATTATGGCATCAAGACATTGCTGTACGGGACGCTATTGCCAGCGCCTGATATTGGACGAAGTTGTATGGATATCCTGCGTAGCGTTCGCGATGAAGGTTTTGATGTCGGAATACACAGTTTTGAAAATAACGGTTGGCAGAGCCATGCGGCAAGTAAAGGTGCTAAGTGGACACTGCATAAGATGCAGTTGGCAGTTAATCGTTTTACTGAAATATTCGGTGAAACACCGAAAGCCTATGCTGCAGCTGGTTGGCAGCTAAATCGCCATGCCTTGCGGCAGACTCAGCGTTTGGGTTTTGATTTTGCGTCAGATACGCGTGGAACGCATCCGTTTATTCCAACGTGGGATGCCGAAATCATGGCTTGTCCGCAGTTGCCTACCACCTTGCCCACGCTGGATGAAATCATTGGACGCGACGGCATCACTCTGGAAAATGTGGTGTCGCATTTTATGAAATTGACCGAGAAACCACCGGCTAGCGGCCATGTGTTCACCCTGCGAGCAGAGATTGAGGGCGGCAAGTGGCTGCCAATATTCGAGCAATTACTGATAGGATGGAAGGCGCAAGGTTATGACGTTGTTTCTTTGCGGCAGTATTTGCAAAGCATAACGGCTACTTTACCCCGTCATGCAGTTAAAATGGGCGAGGTAAATGGCAGGAATGGGACGCTGGCTGTTCAGGACTGAACGTTTGTGGTGTTGTGCCGGGGATGTCTGCGGAGTTGCTTTGTTGGGAGGGAACTATGCAACAAGAGATAAAAGGATTGGATCAGTGGGTCAGTTACCTCAGCCAGGCTGAGATTCCTGTGCTGAAGCAAACAGCACGGGAATTGGGAACGCTGCGCGAAGATATAAACAATATTAGTGCACGCAGTGTGGCAGATGAGATCGCAGCAGATCCGATGATGACGGTTAAGGTGCTGCGTTATTTGCAGCTACACAAACATAGCAGCCAGCAAAGCGAAGTTATGCAAGTCGAGCAGGCGCTTATTATGATGGGCGTGGAAGTTTTTTTTAACAAGATACCCCCGCAGCCGCTCGTACAAGATGTGTTGAAAGGCCATACCGATGCGCTCATTCATTTGCTCCATGTGATTCATCGCGCTCATCTTGCTTCCGAATATGCCCTTGATTGGGCAGTACGATTAAGTGACCTGCACTTCGAAGAAATTCGCATTGCAGCTTTGTTGCATGATCTTGCCGAAATGCTGATGTGGTGTTTCGCACCGCAACAGATGTTGGAAATTAGTTCGATGCAGCAGCAGGATAAATCCCTGCGCACCCGTGCGGCTCAGGAAAAGGTGTTCGGTTTTAATCTGCTGGACATGCAAAAGCAACTGGTCAAAAACTGGCAACTGCCCGAGTTGCTATTGAATTTGATGGACGACGAATTCAGCAACCATCAGCGGGTTCGTAATGTCATTCTGGCCGTTAATCTGGCAAGGCACTCGGCAAATGGCTGGGACGATGCAGCATTGCCGGATGACTATGCCGATATTGCAAAACTTTTGCGTATGCAACCCGATCAGGTGATGGAAATGGTAGATGCAGGCAATTCGACTGACCTGGTCGCACAAGGCAAGAGCCGCACTGAGTGATGAACCTGATTTTGAATAATATGCTGTCCAAACTTGGTGTTAAGGGTAGTTGCTAAGAAAATTCTCGGTTCGTTCAATTTCTTTTGCCCACATTAGCCTGACACTGGTCGGGTTGATGTGGGTTTTGCCTTTCCTGTATTACCATCACGCCTACCCTATTACGACCTTTTACCAGGAATGGGGCACCGCTTTGATCAGTTTGTGCGCGTTGCCGTTGTTGCTGGGCAGGCGATATTGGCAGCAAGCAGAACTGCCCCGCATCGCATTGCTGCCTATCGGCATGATGCTGTTATTGCTGGTGCAATATCTATTGGGCAAGATACCCAGTTTCGATCAGACCCTGCTACTGGCCATGTATTTTTTATGGATGGCGTTGCTGGTAATGTTGGGTCATCGCCTGCGTGTCGAGCTGGGGTTGCCACTGGTGGTGACGGTATTGGCAGCGTTCCTTGCCGTGGGGGCGGAGTTGAATACCTTAGCCGGGATCATTCAGCATTATCGCTGGCACACGTTTCTGGATTCCGTCGTAACGGTTAAAACCGCCACAGCGGTATATGGCAATGTCGCGCAGCAGAATCATTATGCCAATTACATCGCGCTCGGCTTAGCCTCGATAGGTCTGCTGCATATCCGTTACTCGCTGCGAAATTGGCAGACTATATTGTTGGTGACTCCAATGCTCTTTGTAATGGTGTTGAGCGGTTCGCGTAGTGCATGGTTATATCTGATATTTATGGCTGGCATGTCTTATCTGTGGCAGCGTCGAGACAAATCCTACGTGCCGCTGTTGAAGTATGCACTGTTACTGCTGCTGGGTTTTATTTTGATGATTTTTGTGGTGCAGATACCTTGGCTAGCTGCGCCAAGTGGAACATCTGCAACGGTGCAGCGTATGTTCGCTGATGGGACTAGTGGCAGCATTCGCTTGTATCTGTGGCATGAGTCCTTGCTAATCTTCACGCATTTCCCGTTACTGGGATCTGGTTTTGGCCAGTTCGCGTGGCAGCACTTTCAGTTGTGCTCGGAACTGCGCGATGTGAGTATCGTCGGTCTGTATAACAATGCACATAATCTGGTGATGCAGTTGGCAGCCGAAACCGGATTGGCTGGATTGTCGATTTTGTTCGCCACACTTGGGCTTTGGTCGATGCAAGCGAATAGAGAGCCTCGTACTATTTACCAGTGGTGGGGCTTTGCCGTGCTCGCGGTGCTGGGTATACACAGCTTGCTTGAATATCCTTTGTGGTACGGTTACTTCATCGGTATTGCAGCGGTTGCACTCGGCATGATGGAAAATAGGGTGTTTCGCTTGGAACTGAACAATCTGGGGCGATTGTCCGTTGGCATGATGCTGTTGTTAGGTATCGTTGCCACAGCGGAATTGTTTATGGGATACAAAAAACTGGAAGCATCGCTGGCAATACATCCCTTGTCTAATTCCGACGCGACATACGTGCCGCGCTTGCGAGACACCTTAGGCGCAGTGAATAACTATGCCCTGTTGCGACCCTACGCTGACCTCTATCGGAGCAGCCTGATTGAAGTGAGCCCGGATCATTTGGCAGATAAACTGGCTTTGAACGAACAGGCTATGCGATTTGTGCCAATCGGTTCGGTGGTCTATCGGCAGGCGTGGCTGCTGGCTTTGGCTGATCGTTTGCCGGAAGCCAAAATTCAATTGGAACGGTCGCTATGGTCATATCCCGGCGAATTTCGGTCTGCAGAAGCTGAATTGGTGCAGTTGGCAATGAAAGACCCTACGCACTTTTCCACTCTGTTAGAATTTGCCACCCAAAAAAATGAGGAGTATCAAAGTGCAGTACTTGGAAAGTAATTACATCATGGTTATCGTGTTTATCGGCAGCGGATTGATGCTGCTGTGGTCATATTTCGGCAACAAGATTCAAGGCATCAAAGAAGTGGGCACGGTTGACGCATTGCAACTTATTAATCACAAAGATGCTGTGGTGGTGGACGTGCGCGAACAGGATGAGTATGACGGCGGACACGTGTTGAATGCCAAGTTGATTCCATTGGGCGCGCTAAAAGGGCGCATGGACGAATTGGAAAAGTATCGTGAACATCCTATTCTGACAATTTGCCGTAGCGGACAGCGCTCCAGAATCGCGGCTGCACAATTAAAAAACAAAGGATTCACCCAGGCTTATAGTTTGTCCGGCGGCGTGGTTGCCTGGCAAAAAGCGGAATTGCCGCTGGAGAAGTGATATGCCCAAAGTCGTGATGTATTGCACCGCCGTCTGTCCCTATTGCGTCAATGCCGAGCGATTGTTGAACAGCAGGGGCGTGACCGAGATTGAGAAGATTCGTATTGACCTGCAGCCGGAGTTGCGCGAACCGATGATCGAGAAAACCGGGCGACGTACTGTGCCGCAAATATATATTGATGATCGCCACATTGGCGGCTTCGACGATCTGTCCGCCCTTGACCGTAGCGGCGAATTAGCAAAATTATTGAAACACTGATTTTATATAAAGGAAAGCCATGACCGAAGCCACTGCGACACCGGAGCAAGCACAACAAGCCCTATTCAACATTGAAAAACTTTATGTCAAAGACTTGTCGCTGGAGATACCCCATGCTCCCGGTATTTTTCTGGAGCGTGAGAGTCCCCAGATCGATTTGCAATTGAACACCACTTCCACGCCAATCGAAGAAGGCGTATTCGAAGTGACCGTTACTGTGACGATCACCGCCAAGTTGCCTGAAAAAGACAAAGTAATGTTTCTGGTCGAAGCTAAACAAGCGGGAGTTTTCCAAATTCGCAATATTCCCGCCAGCGAAACTGAACCGATTCTGGCAGTAGTATGCCCGAACATTTTGTACCCCTATTTGCGCGAAGTAGTATCGGATGTGGTGGTGCGTGCAGGCTTTGCCCCGGTGATACTCAATCCCATCAATTTCGATGCGCTGTATCAGCAACAAAAACAGCAAGCGCCGGGTGTGACGCACTAAAAAAGATACTGAATTTCAGACTTGATCGAAATGACGATTTTTAACTATCTATGATGGGGGAATAATGCCAAAATTTTCTACGAGATGCGCCGCCAATAAATTTGCCACGTTGGCAATGAGCTTTGTCCTGTTCGGACTGCTGGGCGCTTTCTCGTTTGCGCACGCTACTGATTTCGTCTCGGTGGCATCCCCCGCTATTTTGTACGATGCCCCTTCGTTAAAGGCAAAGAAGTTGTTTGTTGCCACGCGCTATTTGCCGTTGGAACAAATCGTTAGCCTGGATAACTGGGTTAAGGTACGCGATAACTCGGGAGAGCTGTTTTGGATTGAAAAGCGTGCATTGAGCAGCAAACGCTTCGTGATGGTGAGCTTAGCAACGGCGGCGGTGCGCGAAAGTCCGGATTCGAAATCGGCTGTTGTTTTTCAGGTATCGCAACAACTTGCGCTGGAGTGGTTGGAAAGCACGGGAAATGGTTGGATTAAAGTTCGTCACCTTGATGGTGCGACCGGATATATTAACCACACCGAAGTGTGGGGCGACTGATGAAAATATCGGTGTTGGGCGCGGGCGCATGGGGTACCGCATTAGCGATCAGCCTTGCGCCCCGACATCAAGTTACGTTATGGGCGCGTGATGCCATGCAGGTAATTGCGATGCAGTCCAGCCGTAGCAATCAGCGTTACCTTCCCGAGATTCCGTTTCCGCAGTCACTGCAACTCACTCCGGATTTTGATGCTGCTCTTGCCGATGCCGCGTTGCTCATCGTCGCAGTTCCCGTTTTTTCTTTGCGCGGTGTGCTACAGCGTATCGCCACATTGCCGGTTGCTACGCCGGTCATCTGGTTGTGCAAAGGATTTGAAGCGCAGACCTCACAATTGCCGCATCAGATTGTAGCTGAAACATTGCCCCCCAATTTTTCTCGTGCCGTATTGTCCGGCCCGAGCTTTGCGCAAGAAGTCGCACGCGGTTTGCCTACTGCGTTGACGTTGGCGTCCAATGATATCGAATTTGCGCAGCGCACCGCTCAGGCATTGCATCATTCGCGCCTGCGCATTTATTCCAGTGACGATGTGGCGGGCGTTGAAGTGGGCGGCGCGATCAAAAACGTATTGGCGATTGCTGCCGGAATTAGTGATGGTTTGCGTTTGGGTTTCAATGCGCGTGCGGCGCTGCTGACACGCGGACTTGCCGAGATGACGCGGCTTGGTTTGCAACTGGGCGGAAAAGCCGAGACACTGGGCGGACTGTCCGGGGCGGGCGATTTGATCCTGACCTGTACCGGCGATCTTTCGCGTAACCGGCAAGTGGGTATGCTGCTGGCACAGAAGCGCGAGTTGACGAATATTTTGAGTGAACTCGGACACGTCGCCGAAGGCGTTTACACGGCACGCGAAGTACATCAAATCGCCTTGCGCGAAAGCGTGGATATGCCGATCTGTGAAGCCGTCTACCGTGTGCTGTACGAGCAACTGGCTGCGGATGAAGCGGCTGAAAGTTTGCTGAGTAGGCAGCCGAGCAATGAGTTTTTATAAGACAGTGAAGGGTGTCGATTTTACCCTTCTCCCTTAAGCACCAAAGGTGCGTCCCTTATCCCTTCCCTACATTTTAAACCCGCACTGCCGCCACGCTTCGTACACTGCAATCGCCACAGTATTCGACAGATTTAAGCTGCGATTATTCGGCAGCATGGGCAGGCGCAATTTTTGTTCGGATGGCAGTGATTGCAAAATGTCGGCAGGCAGCCCACGGCTCTCGGGGCCGAACAAAAACGCATCACCAGATTGAAAGGCAACTTCGTGGTATGGGTGCGAGCCTTTGGTGGTGAACGCGAACAGGCGCGAGCCGGGTAGGCTGCGCAGGCAAGTATCGAGATCATCGTGTACCTGCATATTTGCGTACTCGTGATAATCCAAACCGGCTCGACGCAATTGTTTATCATCAAGTTCAAACCCGAGCGGTCGGATTAGATGCAGTTGCGCGCCGCTATTGGCGCATAAACGAATGACGTTACCCGTATTGGGGGGGATTTCCGGTTGAAAAAGAATCACGTTAAACATTAACAACTTTCAGTGAACGCAGGTGGTTAGTGCAACCACGCAGGAAATTTAATGAAGCCAACCCCTTTTCCGTGCTTCCTGTAAGTGAATCAAAGGGCGCAACTGTCAATGACGGCGATGGCGAGGTATTATAGCCTGCTCATGAGTCGTTTTTTCAATGTGCCTATTCCTTGAGTCACCATATTTGTATGCGAAGTTTATATTCGATTTTTGTGCTGACGATTTTTGCATTGTTTGAGGTTCCGGCCTATGCGGCTGATGCACCGGTTTCAGCGCTGGATCCGTCCAATGACAAATCGTCGCAACATGTCTCGCCGCTTCCTCTTGCCGAAGAGGGCAGCAAGGTGGAAGTGATGAGTGAACTCGATCCTTATTATTCCGACGTGGGTATAAATATTCCGCTGACCGAGAAGCCGATTCCTACTATCAGATCGACCAGTGAGCAGGTGATTTATAGCGAGTTGATTCAAGGTTCGCTCATTCCGCGTTATATGCTGGTTGAAGCCAGCGTTTATCCCATGCCATTGCTAGGCACTTATCTGAAGACTAATCAGCCGAATTTTTACGGGCAGGGACGCTTAGGGCACTATTCCAGCATCAACGTCATCGATTCTGCAACGGCAGGCTTTCAGGAACCTTGGGCAGTGTCGGCGTTCTTCGGCAATATTGCCAAGATAGTGAGGCCGGGTGAGGATCGTGTGGGCAGCAACATCGGCTATACCGGTTATCTGGTTAGTGCTGGAACCAAGCAAATCAAGGATAACGAAATGATCGACGACCATTGGTTGGAGGTGGAGTGGAAGATCAAGGGTAAGGTCGATTATCCCGATGAAAAGTTAAGTTGGAGTTTTCGTGTGGGTGGAAAATTTCATGATAACCAAAACATTGCGAATGAGATTTATTTGAATCTTTTTCGCAGCAATTTGAATACGCACCTTCCGTTTTTAAGTTGGGCTAATAATTCCACATTGGATATGAAGCTGTTTTTTTCGGAGGCTAGTTCACGATTGGTGCGCCAAGAATACGTTGTGGGAAAAAAGTATCCAAAGATGGGATGGAGGTACACTCCCACGCTGGATATTGGTTTTATTTGGTCAAGTCCGGAAGAGTATTCAGGAATATTGCGTACCACGGATACGAATACGCTGACTTTAGTGTTTCGCCCATCGGTGGCCTTCTAGCTTGAATTAGCACTCTAAAATCAATAGAAATAATAGTTGAGCTAAATCCTGTGGTATATTGTGCGGCCAATGGCTGAGCCATTTCTAATTCAACAATTACAAAGGAGCTAACATGGAACATACACTGCCCGCTTTGCCCTATGCCAAAGATGCGCTCGCGCCGCATATGTCTGCCGAGACTTTCGATTACCATTATTCCAAGCATCATCAGGCTTATGTCACCAACCTGAATAATCTGATCAAAGGCACCGAGTTTGAAAACGCCAGCCTGGAAGACATCATCAAAAAATCTTCCGGCGGTATCTACAACAATTCCGCACAAGTATCGAACCATACATTTTTCTGGAGCTGCATGAAGCCGAATGGCGGCGGCGCACCTACCGGCGCGCTGGCGGATGCCATCAACAAAAAATGGGGTTCGCTCGACGATTTCAAAAAGGTGTTTCAAACTTCAGCTGTGGGCAACTTCGGTTCGGGTTGGACCTGGCTGGTGAAGAAAGCCGATGGCTCTTTGGATATCGTCAACATGGGCGCAGCCGGTACGCCGCTGACCACTGGTGACAAAGCGTTACTCTGCGTGGACGTGTGGGAACATGCCTACTACATCGACTACCGTAACCAGCGCCCGAAGTTTGTTGAAACTTTTTTGAATAATTTGGTGAACTGGGATTTCGTAGCCAAGAATTTTGCGTAAGTAAAAACACTCGCCGCATAATCGTGCCTCCTTCATCAGGGAAGGGGGCACGACTCCAATCAGATCAAGACAAGCTTCCCGCAGAGTGTTTAGCCTCTTCAGCCTGTTGAGTTATTTGTTCAAGTAGCTCATCTGCCACCGAAGGATCAATTCCTAAAGATTGCCAATCATCGGGCGTGATTTCAGTTGCCACATGTTCGGGGATGCCAACGGAAGTGAGAATCTTTTCAGCAAGATTGATCATGCTGACTAGCGGTTGCCCCGCTGCCGCATGTTCATTTTCCGGGTCGTGGTGATAGCGCAGTATGGCGACAATGGAATCAGGCAGACTCCAGTAACGGGCGAGTTCGGCACCGAGTTCACCGTGATCTAATTCCAGTAGCTCTGCCTCAATTTCGGCGGTTGACCGGTCTGGCTCGGTAGCGAAGCGGGTTTGCAATTCGTCACTGCGTTTTTGGTCTAGATGATTTAGCACCATGTAGCCAATATCATGCAACAGTCCGGCCAGAAAAATTTCGTCGTCGAGCGGACGCGTGTTGCGCGGCATGGCGCGCGAAAGAGTTCTTACGGCCAGCGATATAGCCAGGCTATGCAACCAGAGTCCTTGGCTGTCAAGTTTGCCGGCAGGTTTTGTTACCAGCGAAGACATCACCGCTATCCCCATGGTGACGGCCTTAACGCGCGTGATGCCGAGCAGCATTGCCGCATCCGAAATCGAAGCCACTCGTTTTGAAGCGCCGAACAACGGTGTATTAGCGAGACCAATGATCTTTGCCGCAATCAGCGGATCTTTTTCGATTAGCTTGAGCATTTCCTGTTCGCCCGCGTCGCTTTCGAGATCAAGCGCGAGAATCTTTTGCGCGATAGCAGGCATTGCGGGTAACGCTTCGAGGTGCCGAATGGCCTCTTTCAGATTGACTGGAGAACTGCTGGCGTTCATTTTCTCTCCCCTATCATTTGGTTGTTATATTTTTTGATCATGATGTTGCCACCATGTTAATTAAGTCAAACGTCCTTCTAAATGTGCAAAAGGATTGCTTCAGGAATGCGACCTCTTAACTCTTCGTGATCAACGCACGAGCCAATGCCCGCAGTTTGATTGTAACCCAGCCCCGTGCTGGTGCTACAACTTTTTGTGCAATAGCAACATAGGGTTAGCGTTGGTAAATGCAGGGGCGAAATTTGTCGACGGATTACAGATCAAGTCCTCACATTATGGAAATAAATAGCGGTCTTGCAATGGCCACGGCATCCTTGCAGTTGATCGGGAGGTGCAACGCAAGTGAAGAGCGTGAAGATGTGGGAAGCGTCATTCTGCGCGAACCGTAGTCGGTGGAGGCGCTGTAATCCCCGTCAGTCCGTGCATTGCGTGTTGTATTTGATGCCTAACCCCGCTTCGGCTATAATACGTCCCAATCCAAAAGCGGGATGAACGAACGGTTCGTCCCGCTTCTTTATGTCCAGTTTGAGGAGTATTCCGGTGTCGCAAACAAGTCCTGCCATTTTAGTTTTAGCCGATGGGACAGTGTTTCGCGGGACTGCCATCGGTGCATTCGGCAGTAGCGTCGGGGAAGTGGTGTTCAATACTTCAATCACCGGCTATCAGGAAATCCTTACCGACCCGTCTTATTGCAAGCAGATTGTTACGCTGACGTATCCGCATGTCGGTAATGTCGGTTGTAACCCGGAAGATGTCGAGTCGCGTCAGGTGTTTGCCAGCGGACTTATCATTCGCGATCTGTCCATGACGGTGAGCAATTTCCGCAGTACCCAATCTTTGCCCGAATATCTCAAGGCCAATAACGTGGTTGCCATCGCGGGGATTGATACGCGCAAGTTGACACGTATCCTGCGCAGCAAGGGAGCGCAGAACGGCTGCATCGCCACGGGCGATAACGTGGAAGCGGCGCTGGCTGCGGCACGCGGTTTTGCCGGGTTGGCGGGCATGGACTTGGCGCAAGTTGTCAGTTGCGACAAGCCGTATGAATGGAAGCAGCGCGAGTGGAAGTTGGGCGCGGGTTATAGTGATACCAATGAATCGAAATTCCATGTGGTGGCGTATGACTTCGGCGTGAAGCGCAATATTTTGCGCATGCTGGCTGAGCGCGGTTGTCGTATTACCGTGGTTCCGGCAAAAACGAATGCAGACGAAGTGCTGGCGCTGAAGCCGGACGGTGTGTTCTTGTCCAACGGCCCCGGTGATCCCGAGCCGTGCGATTACGCGATCAATGCGACCAGAAAATTTTTGGAAGTCGGCGTGCCGCTGTTTGGTATTTGTCTGGGCCATCAGATTCTTGGCCTTGCCTCGGGTGCAAAGACGGTGAAGATGAAGTTCGGTCATCGCGGTGCCAACCATCCGGTGCAGGATACACAGAGCAAACGCGTGATGATCACCAGCCAGAATCACGGCTTCGCAGTGGATGCGGCAACGCTGCCCGCGAATGCGCGAGTGACGCATATCTCGCTGTTTGATGGCACGCTGCAAGGTTTTGAACTGACCGATAAGCCCGCATTCTGTTTCCAGGGGCATCCCGAAGCAAGCCCGGGGCCGCATGATGTTGACGGATTGTTCGATAAATTTGTAGGAATGATGGAGAAAAGAAAAACCTAACCACAGAGACACAGAGACACAGAGAAAACCTCTGTGCTTTTCCTCTGTGTCTCTGTGCCTCTGTGGTGAATGATTTATGCCTAAACGCAGTGACATAAAAAGCATTTTAATTATCGGCGCTGGCCCCATCGTCATCGGGCAGGCGTGCG
>PLYB01000241.1 GCA_003151655.1 Gallionellaceae bacterium
GAAATGTGCGTGGGATCAACGAAGGATTTAAATCCGGCCAGCTTAATATGGGATAGACGCAATTTGGTTCGGGCTAACGATATAATACGCGGCATTCTAACCTAAGCTAGGCACCGAAACAAAATGACTACTCAACCCAATAAGACGCTGGAGACTTTCCCCAACCCGCAACCGGCGCGCGATTACCATATTCACATGGAAATACCGGAATTTACCTGCCTGTGCCCCAAGACCGGACAGCCCGATTTTGCCACCCTGATTCTGGATTACATCGCCGATGCCCAATGTGTGGAACTGAAGAGCCTAAAGCTATATATGTGGTCGTTCCGCAACGAGGGACATTTCCACGAGGATGTTACCAACCGCATTCTGGACGACTTGGTTGCCGCGACCCAGCCGCGTTTCATGCGTCTCACCGCCAAATTCTACGTGCGCGGCGGCATCTTCACCAATGTCGTGGCCGAACATCGCAAGGCTGGCTGGCAACCAGTGCCACTTGTTGATTTGAGCCAATTTCAAACCCAATCGAATACACGCGGATAAACGACATTCCGCCCCACCCTACAATTGATTACGAATTGGAATTAGTAGGCTTCTTGCCAGCCACCACCCAGCGCTTTTAACAAGCTGACCGCCGAGAGGAACTGTCCGCCGCGTATCTGCGACTGAACACGCAACGCTGCCAATTGGTTTTGCTGAACGGTTGCCAGCGTTAAGGCGTTATCCACGCCTTCTTTATAACGCAGCAGAGTTATTTCATAAGCCTTATTCTGGTCACGCACAGCTTCGTCTTGCTTTTGCCGTGCGGCATCCAAGCCATGCAGATTATTGAGAGCATCCTGCGCCTCTTGAATCGCTACCAGCACAGACTGCCGATAATTAGCCAGCGCTGCGATATACCCAGCTTGAGCATAATTGACACCTGCACGATTTCTGCCGCCATCGAACAAGGTCTGTGTAGCCTGCACACCGACCGACCAAACCAGCGAAGGAACAGAGAAAAGATTTGATAGATCATTTGATTCGTACCCCCCAAGTACGGGTGCCAAGCTCAGCGAAGGGAAATATGCGGCTTTGGCCACACCGATCTGGGCATTCGCTGCGGCCATTGCGCGCTCAGCCGAGGCGATATCCGGGCGACGCTCCAGCAATTTTGCAGGCACCCCAAGAGGAATCAACGGAGTCTTGACGGGCAACGTGCCCGTGCTCAAGTTAAAACTTGATGCGGGTACTCCCGTCAGCGTAGCCAATGTATCTTCGGATTGTTTGCGCTGATTTTTTAGCAATTCGAGTTGCGCCTTGCTTGATTCGACCAACGCGCTCTGCAACGCGACATCGCTCTCTGCCGCAACGCCATACTCACGACGAATACGGGTTAACCCGAGAACTTTTTCCTGCGAATCTACCGAGCCTGAAACATAGCTGATCTCCTCATCCAGTTGGCGTAGCTGAAAATAAGCTGCTGCAACTTGCGCCGTCAGCACTAGGCGCACATTTTCGCGATCTGCGGCAGCTTGCTCAGCGCTGGCCCGCGCGCTCTCAATATCGCGGCGTACCCGCCCCAGCCAATCAACTTCATAGCTTACCGTCAGATTGGGTTTGTAGTCGCTTTGCACGGTGCTGCTGTTGGGTACAGCATAGTTAGCCAGTGGACGGTTCGCCGAAGTTTGGCTGCGTGATGCGCCAGCGTTAAGCGCAACTGTGGGAGACATAGCTGCGCCGTGCGCGTTGCTTTGTGCCAGCGCCTGATCAAGACGCGCCATGGCAACCTTCAAACTTAAATTATCTTGAAGGCAATTGTCTTCAAGCTTGTTGAGTTGCGGATCACCGAAAGCTTTCCACCATTCTTTTTTGGGGATGGTGTCGGCGGGGCTGGCCACCTGCCAATTGGATTCTGTCTTCCAACTGTCAGGCATGTCTGTTATCTGCGGGCGACTATAGTCAGGGCCGACAGCGCTACACGCTGCACATATCAGCGGCAGCGCGGCAATCAGCATAATGTGGCGCGGGGTAATCATTTTCCCTTGGGCACCTCTGGCGCAATTGCCACCGATTGGCCGTCACCAATCGAGTCGGGTGGATTCATGACTACATTGTCATCCGCCTTCAGACCTTTTTTAATTTCGACATCGCGACCGAAGTCGGTGCCCAGAATAACAACTTGCATTCTGATCTTGTTATCCGGCTGAACAATCGCGACTCTGCTACCGGCTGAATTAAACATCAAGGCATTGGTTGGCAGAATCAAGCCTCCTTCAGATTTCAGTGCGAGTGCAACATCAACGTAAGCACCGGGCAATAAATCATGATCGGCATTTGCTACCTGAATTTCAATTTGCAGCGTTCTTGTCGTGGGATCAATAGCTCCTGCGGTACGAACAATCTGCCCCTTGGCGGGCTTGTCAGCGGCCTCCGCCCGAAGAATATCCACGCTGTCACCGACGTGTATTCGCGCGGCACGATCCTGCGGTACATAGGCATAAAGACGTAATGTATCAGTCTGCGCAATCGTAAACATCGCCTGACCGGTTCCGCCATTACCGGCATTGACCAGATCGCCATTGTCGATATTGCGTTTCGTCACAATGCCATCGAAAGGTGCCAATACTTTGCCGAAATCCTGTTGATCCCGCAAACGTTTGAGCACCGCCTCGGTTTGCTTGTATGCCCCCGCCTTATCATCATATTCCTGCTGCGAAACCGCATCATGCTCAAGCAGTCGACCCCACCGCTCATAGGCGATTTTCGCCAACTCGAAATTTGCTTTCGCTTCCTCAACCTGTTTATTGACATCGGGGATATCCAGCGTCGCCAACAGATCGCCTTTCTTCACCGACTGACCGATGTCTTTGAACCATTGTTTTACATAGCCGTTAGTACGCGCGTAAATCTGCGCCTGATAAATACCCTGCAAACTACTGGGCAGCATCAGCTTGTTTTCGTAGCCACTGCTACTCGGCTGAACGACTCGCACCTGCAAGACTGCACTTTCTGCGGCCCGCTTTGCCAAAGTATCGGCATTCGCGTGACGCACGAACAATGCCCTGCCCAGTCCAATCAGCAGCAGAATTACAACAGCCACAGCGACTAGGCGTGCCGCGTGAACTACTTTGTCGCGGCTGCTATCTTGTGAGGCACCGTGCAAATGAAATTCCGGCAAGCCCTGATTTGAGTGACGCTGATCAGTCATGATTATTTCCTATACAGAAGCTGGAGTTGAGTTGGAAGCACTGTCGCTACGCGCTTTACGCGTGGCGAGCCGCTGATGGAATGAGGCGAAAACGATAGGAACAAAAAGCAGCGTTGACACGGTCGCAAAAAGCAACCCCCCGATTACAGCTCGACCAAGCGGTGCATTCTGCTCTGATCCTTCGCCCAAACCTATTGCCATCGGAATCATGCCTAGAATCATCGCCAAGGCCGTCATTAGCACAGGGCGCAACCGCGTTGCTGCCGCCTCAAGTGCGGCAGAAAGCGGTGGCAACCCCGCGTCCAAGCGCTGCCGCGCAAACGCGATCACGAGAATGCTGTTGGCCGTCGCCACGCCCATGGTCATGATTGCACCGGTCAGTGCAGGGACGCTCAAATCTGTGCCGGTTAAAATCAATATCCAGGCGATACCCGCCAAGGCGGCAGGCAGCGCCGAAATGATGATTAACGGATCGAGCCATGATTGAAAATTAATCACGATCAGTAAATATACCAGAATGATGGCACCCAGCAGGCCAACACCAAGGCCAATATAGGACGACTGCATCGTCTGTACCTGCCCGCGCATCGCGATACGGCTACCCTTCGGTAGATTTGATTTGGCTTCATCAATCAGTGCCTGAATCTCGGTTGCTACGGAACCAAGGTCGCGACCGCGCACGTTCGCGAATATATCTACCGAGGTCATAATATTGTAGCGAGTCACGATACCGGCTTCTTTGGTCGGAGTAACGTTTACCAGATTTCCCAGCGCCTGTGACGCATTGCCCATTGCTCCCGGCACATTGACCGGCAAATGCAATATGTCATCGAGAGAATTAATTTTATATTGCGGTGTTTGTGCCGCCATGCTGTAGATGACACTGTTGGCCGGATTGAGCCAGAAGATCGGTTGCGTCTGCAAGCTTCCGGAAAGCGGCAACAATATATTCTGCGCGACATCAAGAGGGCTGATCCCAATGCTCTGCATACGCGGGCGATCCATATTGAGTGCGATAGCCGGGGCATCAAAACGTTGGTGTACATGCACGTCAACCGCGCCGCTTATTGCCTTAATCCGACTCATCAAGTTACCGGCAAACAACGTGTTTTCAGATGTGTTATTGCCATATATCTGCACGTCAATCGCTGCCGGAATCCCGAAATTAAGGATCTGCGCCACGATATCGGCAGGCTGGAAAAAGAACTCGACACCGGGGAAACGTTTTCCGAGTTCTGACGGAATCTTGTCGATATATTCGCTGCTGGGGCGGTGCTCGGGCTTGAGCGAAATCAGAATTTCGGCATCCAGCGTACCGATCGTGCCCGAGTTGCTATAGGAGAGATTGATGCCGCTGTAAGGCAGGCCGATATTATCGATGATCGAAGCAATTTCTTGCTCGGGAATAATTTCGCGTATTACCTTGTCGACCTCATTGGTGAGCAGCGCGGTATTCTCAATCCGGGTGCCGGACGGTGCACGCATATGCAGCTTGATTTGACCGGTATCGACCGAGGGGAAAAGATCGCGTCCAAGCATCAGATACAAGCCGCAGGACAACAGGCAGAAACCGAGGAACCCCGCGATAAAAGTGCCGCGATGCGTCAGCAAATGACTGAGTAAAAGAATATAGGCATTGCGCAGTTTTTCGAAGCGTCGGTTAAACGCTTCGTGTACTTTATGTATCCATTGTGCAATTTTACCGCTGCGTTTCTGATGCCCCATCAACAACAAGGCCAGCGTCGGCACCAAAGTTCGCGACAATAAATATGAGGCTAACATCGCGAATACCACTGCCTCGGCTAGCGGCACGAACAGGAAACGCGCCACGCCTTCAAGAAAAAACATCGGCACAAATACGATACAAATACACAAGGTCGACACCAGTGCCGGAATAGCGATTTCGCCGGCACCGTCGAGAATCGCTTTATAGAGCTCCGAGCCCATATGTATGTGGCGTTCGATATTTTCAATGGTTACCGTTGCGTCATCGACCAGAATACCGACGGCCAGTGCCAGTCCTCCCAGCGTCATAATATTGATGGTTTCTCCCACCGCATGCAGCAACACCACGGAAGAAAATATCGACAGCGGGATTGAAATAGCGATAATCGAAGTCGTGCGCCAGTTGCCCAAAAATAGCAGCAACATAATTGCGGTGAGCCCGGCAGCGATCAGAGCTTCATGAATAACTCCCGTCACTGCATTTTTGACAAAAACAGATTGATCCGCCAGCAGTGAGACTTCAACGCTTTTGGGTAGCAGCGGTAACAAAGAGGGCAACTTGGCTTTGAGGTCGTTAACCACATCAATGGTCGAGGCACCGCCATTTTTGTAAACTGACAAGAGCAAACCGCGCTGCCCGTTCTGTTTCACGATATTGGTCTGCGGCGAAAATCCGTCGCGCACATGCGCAACATCCCGCAAAAAGGTGGTTGCTCCGTTCACTGTTTTGATCGGAATATTATTCAGACCGGCAATCGTCGATGGCGAACTGTTTAAGCTGATGTTGTATTCGGTGTCGAAGAGCTTTGCCGTGCCGGACGGCAATATCAAATTCTGGGTACTGATCGCGTTAATCACATCAGCCGATGTCATTCCTTTTGCTTGAATAGTATTGGTGTCCAAATCCACCGAAATCAGACGTTGTTTGCCGCCATAAGGGAATGGAATAGCGACACCCGGTATGGTCACCAGTTGGGGGCGTAAGGTGTTAACAGCGAGGTCGAATATATCCTGCTCGGGCAATTCCTTACTCGACATGCCGATCTGAATTACCGGAACGCTTGATGCCGTATATTTGATAATCAGCGGAGGGGTCATACCCGGCGGCATCTGGCGCAGCACGGTCTGCGAGACTGCCACGGTTTGGGCAATCGCAGTCTGGATATTAACGTTCGGCTGAAAGTAAATTTTAATCACCGAAATACCGTTCAGCGATTGCGATTCAACATGTTCGATATCGTTGACGGTCGTCGTCAATATGCGCTCATGAATCTGCGTAACGCGGTCAGCCATTTCCTGGGGACGCAATCCGCCATAGTTCCAGATTACAATGATCACGGGAATATCAATCTCCGGCAACACGTCGACCGGTGTGCGAGAAATGGCGAGTGGCGTGGCGAGCACAATCATGATCGCCATCACAATGAAGGTATAAGGCCGCCGTAAAGCTAGTTCAACAATCCACATCGAAAATAATTACCCAATATATTGCACAGCTACCATTTTTACGCAGGTTCATTCCAACCCTGCATGAAAATTGATAATTTAATCATGCTCGCTTTGCCTCGCAAAGCAACTTACTTGCTATCGTAAGCAGCATTTCATCTATGAGCGTCCCCGCTTGCTACCGGCCGATTTCCCGATAGTTTCACCACCGTGCTCCGCCTTCTCCGAGCCAAGCTCATGCAAGCTAAGATTGCGATTGATGCGACCAAGCACATCTAGAAATACATCCCGCTCCGCTTGACTGGTCTCGGCAAATATTTCGGAATATATTTGCTCCGCGATCTGCCAGATTTCGTCTAGGACAGGCTTCGAGTTTGGGGTTAAGTAAAGACAGCGAGCCCTGCGATCTGACAGATCTGGTCTGCGTTCAACCAAACCGTCTGCCTCCATGCGATCAAGTATCCGCACCATCGTCATTGGATCAATTTCGGTGAGTTCGGCAAGCTTCGACTGACTGACACCTTCATTGCGCTCAAGATATGCAAGTGCCTTGCAATTTGAGTACTTCAATAACATCTCTTGCGTCTGCCGCTCGAAACGAAGCGAATACTTGCGCGAGACGTTTTTTAGCAAAAATCCAAAATTTCGTACCTGATCCATGGTATCCAGCTTTTCTCGACCTGAAATTGAACTCAAATATACAATCAGTTGTTACTATATCAACTGATTGTATATTGGTCAATCGTCCGCAAGCCATATATTCGCTAAACTGGGGGTTACCTCGCTGAATTAGAACCAATCAGAATCATTCTGAAGGTACTGGCGAACTCCCCTTGCTAACGCTCTCTCCATCTTTGTCGTGCAACGTCCAAAACGACAATGATGAAATCATCGTCAAACCGCCCAATGTCAGAAATGCATAGTGCAACGCGCCAGTGACGGCGATTTGATCCGACTGCGGTAAATCGCCAAGGTACCAGGCAGCCATCAATGATCCGCAGGCCAGACCGAAACTCATGGACATCTGTTGCATTGAGCTGGCAATGGTACTTGCCATGCTTGAGTCCTCGGTTTTGATATCCGCATAGGCCATGGAATTCATGCTGGAGAATTGCATTGAATTGAAGAAACCCTGAGCCAAACCAAGAAAAACGATCAACACAATCGGCGTTGAAGTAGAAATACTGGCGAATAGGCTGATCGTTATGCCCATCAACAAGGTATTGACGACCAAGACCTTGCGGTATCCAAATCTTCGCAGTACGGGACTTGAAATCAGCTTCATTCCCATAGCCGCAGCGACTGCGGGCATCATGAGAAGCCCTGATTGCCAGGCAGGAAATCCAAAGCCGAGTTGATAGAGCAATGGCAACAAAAATGGGAGTCCGCCTACACCCAGTCGTGTAATGAATCCGCCGACTACTGAGACTCTGAATGTGCGTATGCGAAACAACGTAAGGCGCAGAAGCGGGTAGCTGGTTTGACGCGCATGCCAACCGTACGCGCCGAGCAGACTCAAAGATACTAGCAACAGGATGGTGGCCGAAATTACATCGATATGGTGTTCGCCAAACACCTCCAATACCCACGAGAGTAGCGCAGTACCTGTCCCAAATAGCAACAGACCGACTACATCAAGCGGCCTCGGATCATCTCCGCGATAGTCCGGCATGTGGCGATGGACGAGCAACAGTGCAGTCAAGCCTACCGGAACGTTAATAAAAAAGATTACGCGCCAAGGCAACCAGTGCACGATTACACCGCCAATCGTCGGACCAAGCAGTGGTCCGATCAATGCAGGAATAATCACAAAATTCATTGCCCTAAGTAACTCGGACTTCGGAAAGGTGCGAATGATGGCCAAGCGTCCTACCGGCATCATCATTGCAGCCGCCATTCCCTGCAAGATGCGCGATGCAACAAGCATTGGCACATTCAAAGACAGACCGCAAAGTATGGAAGAAAATGTAAATAGCGCCACTGCGATACCGAACACGCGCCGCGTACCGAAACGATCAGCCATCCAGCCGCTTATAGGAATACATACCGCCAAGCTCAAAATGTAACTCTTTTAAGCTTAATGGTGCCACTTGTAGGCTCGCTGCAATGGATGGCACCGCCGTATTGACGATGGTCGAATCAAGCTGCTCCATGAAAAGTGCTGTCGCCACCACCCACGGAAGATAACGTTTTACGTTCCAACTATCGACCTGAGTAGGTGTGGGATGCATTGAGAATGATGTTTCCAATAAACATGTATCCATAATAGCACTGGCAAATGATGCCGGCTTACCCCGCACCTGCCTTCCTGCTGGCATCGACACTAGTGCAGTCGTTATAATGTCTGCATCCATCTTACCTCGGCCATGCTAATTCCTGATTCAGTTATTAATATGGTGATCAATTTACTTGTGTGTGGCGAGCCGCAATTAACTTGGGAGATGGTATTTATAGGTTTAATCGGCGAAAATCTGTGCCGTCAGCATTTCAAGGATAAAGCAACATGGAATACCGTCCCCTCGGCAGCAGCGACTTAAAAGTATCGGCACTGGCACTGGGCTCGATGACCTTCGGCGAACAGAACACCGAAGCCGAGGCGCATGCGCAGCTTGATCTCGCCGTGGCTCACGGCGTTAATTTCATCGACACTGCTGAGATGTATCCGGTCGCACCGCGCGCCGAGACCGTGCATCGCACCGAAAGTTATATCGGCTCGTGGCTCGCACGGCAACAGCGCGACAAACTCATTATCGCCACCAAGATTGCCGGGCCGGCGCGCGGCTTCAACTGGATACGCGGCACACCCCGTATCAACCGCGAGCATATCACTGCTGCCGTTGAAGGCAGCCTGCGCCGCTTGCAGACTGACTATATCGACCTGTACCAAATCCACTGGCCGGATCGTTATGTACCGATGTTTGGCGCAACCAGTTACGATGTAACTCAAGAACGCGATAGCACGCCCATTGCCGAACAATTGGCCGTGTTGGCAGAACTAGTAGCTGCGGGGAAAGTTCGCTACATCGGGGTGAGCAATGAAACTCCTTGGGGAGTGGCTGAATTCGTGCGGTGCGCCGAACAACTTGGCTTGCCCAAGATCGTCACTGTGCAAAATGCCTACCACCTGCTGAACCGCAGTTTCGAAAGCGGTCTCGCGGAAACCTGCCTGCACGGCAACGTCGGCCTGCTTGCCTACAGCCCGCTCGCATTCGGCTGGCTCACCGGCAAATACCTAACCGACCCGAATGCCAAAGGACGCATCACCATTTTTCCCGGTTTCGGTCAGCGTTACAACAAACCGAACGTACCTGCCGCCACCAGAGAATATGTGCGCATCGCCCGGGAAGCAGGGCTCACCCCTGCAACATTGGCACTGGCTTTCGCCCGCACACGCTGGTTCACCAACAGCGTCATCCTCGGTGCAACCACGCTGCAACAACTCAAAGAAAATCTGGCCAGCGCCGAGGTGGTGTTAACTACAGAAGTATTGGAAAAAATCGAGGTGGTACATCAGCGCTATCCGAATCCAGCACCATGATTTCACGTCTCAGTCGTCCTGCATTGAACCCGGATTGTTCATTAGCCGCTGGGGCATCACAAAATCAAGGTGTTGTAGGTCGGGTTTTAACCCGACATGTCGGGCTGAAGCCCGACCTACGTTCTAATGAACAACCCGGGTTGAAGTAGTTGTCTTAATTTTCTTCAAATACGGAAATCAGGCAACCCAGAATTTGCTGAACAACCTCGTCCGGCGCTTTTTCTATCCGTTCTGCTTTACGCGTTGTCCAGTCTAGTGTTTTCAGTTGATGAGCGTGAACGCAGCCATCTGTTTTCAAACCGAAACCCATCAGTGAGATCAGAAACCCGGTATCGCGCGCCACGGCTGCCGAGCCGCCAGAAATGGGACACACCATCGCAAGCTGGAAGCGCTTGTTGAACGCTTTGGGAGAGACCACCAGACAAAAGTGATTGCCCCGCATTTCCTTGCCGCTGGCGGGATCAAATTGCAGATGCAGGATGTCGCCACGTTCGGGTATCACAGTTCTTTGCCCACGGTGGGCATTTCATCCCAACCGGATACACGTTCTATACCTTTCGGTGTGGCATCGAGCAGTTCAGAAAGAGTCGGCCTCAGCTTTGCGGGCTTCAATTTTAATTCATCGCCCCTAATTTCCAGAGCGACGCGACTACCCGCATCAAGATGGTTTTGCTCGACATAGGCTTGCGGGATAGTAACGATCAACGATCCACCGGAACGGCGTAGTGCGGCTGTAAACATAAGACCTCCTACTATTTGTTTTACTATAGTAAAACAAATAGTAACTTCGGACAAGCATTATTAATTACCGCATGCCCCACGGGCTGAACAACATTTACGCTTCCATAAACTCCAAGGCATTGCCATCGGGATCACGGCAAAACACTGCGCGGCGACCAGACTGGCTTTGCGTGTAAGCAACACCTGCCGTACTCAAACGCTCCATCAGCTTCGCCATATCCGACACAAGTAAAGCCACATGGCGATCTCGCCCGCCATGCGCAGGACGTTGCAAACCGGCCTCCGGATTGGGCAACAACATCAGGTGAATTTGCTGCGAGGGTGTGATGTCATACCACACGCCCTCAAAACTCATCTGCGGACGATTGTTAGCCAGCGACAAGCCCAGCACACCTTCGTAGAACTGACGCGCTTTGGCAAGATCGCCAGTCAAAAAGCTAGTGTGATGAATCCCTAGAATCATAATGTTTATTGATTAGCAACGGAGTTCAGTTGAAATCAGTCCTGTCCGGAGATACGCGT
>PLYB01000075.1 GCA_003151655.1 Gallionellaceae bacterium
TGCTCCACCCCGCGTCAGCGAAGGGAAAGGATTCTACGCACTATCGACGGACACGTCAATGACTACGTAAATAAAGATTCGAAATAATGGCGACAAAGCAGATCAAAGCAGACGGTAGGCGATCAGAAAAAGCGCGCAATCTCAAGCCATCATTCAGAAAAATTGATAATTATTCCGCCCGCGTTCTTTGGCGCGATACATCGCGTCATCCGCACATTTGATCATTGCCTCGCTATTAGCCGCATTATCAGGAAAAATACTGATGCCCACGCTAAAAGTGACGACTATTTCCTGCCCCTCGATTTGATGCGGCGCTTTCATGACTGCGATAATTTTTTGCGCCACGCCTTCAACGTCTGCAGTGTTGCTAGCCCCTGATAGCAAAATCATAAACTCATCCCCTCCCTGACGGCAGACGGTATCCGACTCGCGTACGCAGGTTTTCAGTCTCTCGGCCACAGATTGCAACAACATGTCACCCGCCAAGTGCCCCATGGTGTCATTAATGCTCTTGAATTTATCCAAATCCAAAAACAACAACGCAACTTTCCTTTCGGTTCTGGCCGCAACAAGTAGTGCAGATTTTAAACGGTCCGCAAACAGTGCCCGATTGGGCAATTGGGTCAACGCATCATAATGCGCCAGGAACTCAATTTTTTGCTCCGCCGCCTTGCGTTCAGTGATATCCGAAAACAATGAGATATAGTTAATCACCTCGCCCTTGCTGTTCTTCACCACACCAATGGACAGCCACTCAGGATATATCTCGCCCGTCTTGCGTCGGTTCCATATCTCGCCTTGCCATTGTCCCGCTCCATTGATGCTCGCCCACATCTTTTGATAAAAATCAGGGGCCTGCCTGCCGGAATTCAAAATATTAGGATTTTTGCCTATACTTTCTTCCGCTCCATATCCGGTAATTTCAGTAAAGGCGGGATTCACTGCCACGATATGCTTATTTGTGTCGGTGATCAGGATCGCCTCACTACTGCTGTGAAACATCTTGCCAAATAGTTCGAGCCGCTCGGTTGCCCGTTCCAGATTACCCACCAGCGCATTAAAGGTTCGCGCCATCTCGCCGATGTCCGGACTTGTCTCATCTACATCGGCACGTTTGGACAGATCATTTTCGCGCTGGATTTCCGACATTGCCATTTGCAGCTTTTTCACCGGCTCCGCAATATTACGAATGATAAGAACTCGGACAAACCATGAAATGATAATAGACAGCAATATCTGTATAGCGATATGTCCCGCCCACAACAAACTTTTAATTTCATGCAGCGTGGCTTCATCCTGACTGAGATCGATAGTCACGCTGGCAGCACCATTTACCCCACCCTCCGGGGTTTTGTGGCAACGCAGGCAATTGGTTCCTCTGAAATTTTGCAGTGCGATAAAGGGCACTTCGACCCTGAGCAACGGGACTGCACCCTTAACATCAATTTTTACAAATCGCGTCTTGCCCGTTTCCAGCACTTCACGATCCATGTCATCTATCGCCTGCTCAGTGGGCAAGCCCGCACCAAACTGCGCAATCACACTCTTACCGCGAATAATGCGCAGCTCGTTAACGCCCTCGGATTGCCCCATCTTCTTCAACAATAACTTGCGATTTTCAGGATCAGAAATCGTACCGGTCAGCATCAGCATATTCATGCCATTAATTAAGCCGTCCGCAGTATCTTCCGCCCGAGCTTCAGCGGAAGTCATTATCTGCTGTTCGAATCGGCCAATAACCCATTCCATCGAAATGAAAAACAGAATAATTAACGAGCCTTGAATCAGAATATGGAGTTTTTCTTGAACACCGAGACCATGCCATTTTTTTACCCAGCTGCTTACCATCAATTCTTCCTCTTGCCTTCACTCATTGATTGTTAGCTGATCACAGCTTGAGAAAATTGTCGCGGTAATGCTTCATCTCTTCGATAGATTCATAGATGTCGGCCAATGCCTCATGCTTGCCGTGCTTTTTTATGCCCTGAGCCACTTCCGGCTTCCAGCGCTTTGCCAACTCTTTAAGCGTGCTGACATCAAGATTGCGGTAGTGAAAGTAATCTTCCAGCTTGGGCATCCAGCGCGCCATGAAACGCCGATCCTGACAAATAGAATTGCCGCACATCGGCGATGTCCGTACCGGCACATGCTCTTTTAGAAAGGCCAAGAACTGTTCCTCGACTTGAGCTTCATTCAGCGTCGAAACTTTGATTCGATCAATCAGTCCCGACTTGCCATGCGTGGATTTATTCCAGTTATCCATCGCGTCCAGCACACTATCCGGCTGATGCACTACCAGCGTAGGCGCTTCCGCAACCGTATTCAGGTCGTTATCGGTAATAACCATCGCCACTTCAATGATGCGATCCGTCTCGGGCACCAGCCCGGTCATCTCCATATCCAACCAGATAAGGTAATTTTGATTTTGTGCCATAATTCACCGTCCTATTTATTAATCAGTTTTTCGGCACGTATTGTGTCACATCGGCACACCTCGTTGACAAGCACTTTTAAGAGTAATAACCATTTTTGAGACTAGATGACCACTTCCCTGTTCACCACCCTATTCGTTGGCGCATTACTGCTCAGCACATTAATCAAACTTTGGCTGGCACGTCGCCAACTCAATTACATCGGCATTCACCGCGATCAGGTTCCCGGCGCTTTTCAGGGTCAAATCGACTTGATCTCGCATCAAAAAGCGGCTGATTACACCAGCGCCAAAACTCGCCTATCCCTGTTTTCAGTCGTGTTCGACATGTTGATGCTATTGGCATTCACTCTAGGCGGAGGTATCCAACTGCTCAGCGAATGGTCACTCGCCACTTTTAACAACACCATGTTACAAGGTGTCAGCATCATCGTTGCGGTACTCATCATCAGCTCGATTCTGGAGGCTCCGTTCGAGCTATACAGTACCTTCGTCATCGAAGCCCGCTTCGGCTTCAACAAAATGACGCTGGGCACATATCTGCTGGATGCACTAAAGGGTTTAATGCTGGGAGCCATCCTCGGCCTGCCATTATTGCTCGGCGTGCTGTGGCTGATGGAGAAGATGGGCTCGCTATGGTGGATCTACGTTTGGGTCGTCTGGGTCTGCTTTAGCTTGCTGTTGTTATTCATCTACCCGAATTTCATCGCGCCGATGTTCAATAAATTCCAGCCTCTGCAAGACGAGACTTTGAAAGAACGCATCGACGCATTGATGAAACGTTGCGGCTTCACTTCCAGCGGCTTGTTCGTCATGGATGGATCAACTCGCAGCACTCACGGCAATGCCTATTTCACCGG
>PLYB01000210.1 GCA_003151655.1 Gallionellaceae bacterium
TGCTTGCCGACGAAGAATTGTTTTTGCCATTCACTGATTTTCCCTGGTTTCGGGGCGCAACAATCGAGCAGCTATGCGAGGTTGAATTGCCTGCTGAAAGCCACCTATTTTGGCCAGCGCTGGACATTGACTTGGACGTAGAATCCATACGCAACCCTTCCGCCTTTCCCTTGATTGCATCGGCACACGCCTAACCTAACGGTCGAGAGGGACTGCCGCGAAGCAGCCCGCGTCAGTCCCTCAACTTAACGTTGGGCATTGCATTTAGCCCTTGTTGCGCAACGCGCAACGCGCTATCATTCCGACATGATTACAACGTTTCGTCACAAAGGTCTACGCAAATACTTTGAATCTGGCAGCTTGGCTGGTATCCAACCGGCGCATGCGAGTCGTCTCAAAATGCAGTTAGCCGCGCTTGATACTGCTCAAGTTATCGAGGACATGGACATTCCCGGCTTTCGGCTTCACCCGCTAAAGGGAAGTGAGCGTGGGCGTTGGTCAATATGGGTAAATGGTAACTGGCGCGTCACGTTCGAGTTTAAAAACGGCAACGCATTTGTTTTAGATTACGAGGATTATCACTAATGGCTATGCACAACCCACCGCACCCCGGAGCATTTATTCAAGAGGTTTATCTTGCCCCGAACGAAATCAGTTGCAGGGAGCTCGCCCTCAAATTGGGCGTTGCCGCTTCGACCCTTAACCGTGTGTTGAACGAAGCCAGTGGTGTGAGTCCTGAAATGGCTCTTCGTCTCTCAAAAGCATTGGGGCGCTCCCCCGAAAGCTGGTTGACGATGCAAGACAATTACGATTTATGGCAAGCCAAGCAGACAGTAGACTTGAAGAAAGTTCACAAAATCGAGTTCAGATATGCCTAGCCTTACGGTCTAGAGGGATGGGGGAGGCCTTCCCCTCTAGCTCAACGTGGGCATCTTCGCTGCACTGCAAATATCATCAAAGGAGAGGTTGATGTCGAAGGGATATTGGATCGTACGTGTAGACGTTACCGATCAAGAGCAGTTCAAGCAATATGTCGCCGCCAATGCTGATGCGTTCAAAAAATACGGTGCCAAGTATCTTGTCCGGGCAGGCCAATTTTCTGTGCCTGAAGCACACGGACACGAAACACAATCGTGGAATTTCCGTCTTACCAAGCCGCCCTCGATTGCTGGAATTCCCCTGAATATCAGGCAGCGCTTAAGTTCCGGCTAACGGCATCAAACATTGATCTCGTGATCATTGAGGGCTACGATGGCCCGCAACCTTCTTAACAGGGAGGCAATCTTATTTACTTGCTGCCAGATGACCATTCTTACGTTCAAGCAAGCCCACTAATGCCAAACAAACGCGAAAAGGAGTCACACATGATTCTCGGCCTACGCACTGCAATTTATCCGGTTACAGACCTTGATGCCGCAAAACATTGGTACACCGAGTTACTCGGTCAGAAACCTTACTTCGATGAACTGTTCTATGTTGGCTTTTCTGTTGGTGGTTTTGAGCTTGGCCTGCTCCCGAATGCACAATCCGGAACAATCGGCCCGCAGCCTTTATGGGGAGTGAGCAATATTGAGTCTGCGTACTCTCGCTTGCTAGAGTTGGGAGCAACGGTGCTTGAGCCCATTGCCGAAGTCGGGGAAGGAATCAAAGTAGCAGCAGTGCAAGACCCCTTTGGCAATCGCTTTGGTATTATTGAAAACCCAAACTTTAAGGTGTCGGAGGTTCGGTGACGAGGTCCAACCCGGCATTCAAGCGGGACAGTAAGCTGCACGCCCCTTAGCGCCGCGCTGGACTTTTGGAGAAGTTATGGCTTGGATCATCACAAAATATTTTCTGACTGCTGCCGTTGTCGTGCTCGTTTCAGAGCTCGCAAAGCGCAGCGATAAACTCGGTGGCTTTGTTGCCGCTCTGCCCCTCGTAACCGTTCTCGCGCTTATCTGGCTGTACGTTGAAAATCAGCCGCAGGAAAAAATCGCCAATCATGCGTGGTACACGTTTTGGTATGTGGTGCCGACGCTGCCAATGTTCCTCGCGTTTCCGCTGCTACTTCCGCGCATCGGTTTCTGGCCGTCTTTGCTGGCGTGCGTCATCATTACAGTTGTTTGCTTCGGATTGTTTGCGCTTGTGCTTCGCCGCTTCGGTATAGATTTACTCTAATGAGCAGAACAAACCCGGCGTTCAAGCCGAGATGTTGCACATCAGGCTTTCAAAAAGAAGGGGGTTACAAATCTTTGTGATAAAGAGGAATAATAAAATTATGTGCATCTATCGTGCGGCCAACTGCGCTTTGCGTGTCTAAATTAAGCGTATTCATGTTGGTGCAGCCGTTGCAGATGAGTAGACCAAGAATAATCAGGGATGCAGACACTATTTTCATACCGATACCTTTTTACATTATCGCATAACCGACGGTTGCAACTTATATATCGGAAATAGTTTCATATTCTTTAAGGCGAAATTATTATATTGATAATAGACATATAGTTGCAAACACTTATGGGCTATCACCGTCAATTATGGCTGGTGTTTAAATATGGAGAACTAACATGCGCAAGGTACAAAGCCCATTCTGTTCAAGGCAGATCAAGTTCAATTGATGGGACACCGTTTTGCCTTGTTTGTTTAGTCCGGCAAAAATATGTCCGCAACGACTAAGATAATGAAGTCTTTCGTTGACCTTTCCATTTTGAACTAATGCCACCTCGGCTAGTTGTGGAAACAAACACGAAATGTGCTGCCAGACCAATTCGCTCTGCTTATATCCAAACAAGTGCTCTACGGACTTACAGCAGCTTTGGATCATGCCAGCCTCATCCAGCAACAATGAGGCAGGTTCTTTCCAGACAGAAGCGAGCTCTGCACTATGTTTCTTATGCACAGCAATACGTGAATATTTTGGTTTTTTTATCACGCCAATCTCTTCTGCCAGCAGATTCATAATTCGCCCCCGTATCAATAATTGAAAAACATAATTCTTTCTTGAGCATTACGACGTATATCTATGCTGATCAAGCGGTAAATATTTTGCTTCAAATAATTTCGTTCCTTGCTATTAAATCCGAGCAATTCATTCGCCAAAAATCACCCTTTCCTATCGACAGAACCAAGTCTGCATGTCGATGGAAAAGGGTGACAGTACTAATGGAATATTTTGGTTAAAGGGCTGCGGCTACGGCAACTATCGATACAGACAAAGCAGTAAGCCAACCGAGTTCACTGATAAATTCGGTGTCATCAGCAGACAACGCTTCTTTCTTGGCAATTTTGCCATTCAGTTTTTCCAAGTCTGCCTGAAGAGCTTTCAACTTAGCCTGTTGAAGTTGCACTTCATTCAGTTTTATTTGACGGTTCTCTTTCGTCGATGTGGATTCAGATGTCATGCGCAACTCCTCGATATATGTTTGTCGGCTCACGCGAGCCGATTTCAAACAACATACGCTTACAAGCGAAGAAGTAACGTGCGCTCTAGTACATAGAGAAAAATATGGGGCTAGGTGTTTGAAATACGGCGAATAATTCAGAATCTGACGGGGCAATAGGCACTAAAAAACATACAATAATCTTTTATGCTTCTACCATTTTAACAACCACTTTCCCAGCCACAAGCCGAAGAAACCGATAGCCAGCATGGGCAAGTAGTGCCATTCGATGACATGTATGACCGAGTTGGTCGCTTCGTGCAACCGCAGCCACAATGCGCCTACGCTAAAGGCAGATAGTAAGGCAACGCTACCGGCCAGCCGATAGTGGGTGCTGGCATAGCTGCGCATGGCGTAGAATGTCCACACAGCCGGAGGCAGTGCCATCAGCGTGATACTAAGACTACACTCGACGCTATGTACGGGAAGCGGTGTCGGTGGACTATCTGCGCTCCAGGCAAAAAACATAATCAGCGAAAACAGGGCGAACATCCCTATGGGAGCCAAGGACAGCTTACGTTTTTGAAATTGATCCGGGAAGCCCAACAAGGCGGCACTAAGCGAGGTGGTAAAAAAGATACCCAACAGCACAGCGATTTCGGTAACGAACCATGGGTTGTGGAATTGCTCCAGCCAATCCGGGCGCAAGCCGGAAACGGCAAGCGACAACACCAGATAAATCGCGGCAATACCGGCCAATTTAAAACTCAACGCGAACGGGTGCAGCGCAGGTTTTACCACGCCCACATCTTGCGCAAGTCTTGCCACGAGATCGTCTATATTTTCCATTATCTTTCCAACTTCTTTCTTAGTTCCTTGTAGGCGCGATGCGCGGCGACCTTTACCGCCGATTCATTCATCCCCATTTTCTCTGACACTTCTTTAGCCGTGTAACCATCCCGATGCATCAATTGCAAAATGGTTGCCTGCTTCTCGGGGAGTTTTTGCACTTCTCCGCTAATAGATTCGTAACTCATCTCCGATTCGGTTACATATTCTGGCAAAGTTTCTTCCAGCTCATCGAAATCAACAGCGTGGCGAAGCTGATCGGCATAATGCGTGCGCAAGAAATCCTGCAAGCGAAATGTGGCAATCGCGTATGCCCAAGGCTTGTAAGGACGATTGCCGTCATAGGTATGGCGAGCCTTATGGATGGAGATGAGAATCTCCTGCATCAGGTCATCCACATCACTGCTGAAACTCAGTCGTTTCGCCAAAAACGGGCGCAGCAAACGCGTGGTTTTCTGTAGCAAAGCGGCGTAAGCATGCTGGTCTCCGGCGAGAGCCTGCCGCATCAGCATTTCGAAATTGTCGTTCCGGTCTATCACCATGGTTCTCAATAATTTCTGTAACTTTTTATCGGGCAAGTGCGAATCTGTGTACAGACGGGGCGAATCATAACTTGTTTGGGGTCGCCACTCTAATGGTAACAATAAGCAGGAGGAACATCATGCAACGCAGACAGTTTTTATTCGGTTTATCCGCTGCCGCCGCGCTTCTGGCATCACGTTCTTTTGCCGACAATGTATCAGCCAGCGGCAAGATTACTATCATGCAATTTGCTGACGACGGAAAACCGTTAGGACATGCGACATTAGCCAAAGTACACAAAGATGCCGAATGGCGCAAAGTGCTCTCGCCATTGGCGTATGAGGTAACCCGCGAGCAAGGCACCGAGCGTGCATTTTCACAGCCGGGTTACGCCAGGCATGAGCCGGGTTTGTATCGCTGCGTGTGTTGCGATAACGCGCTATTTGATGCAAGTAGCAAATTCGACTCGGGCACAGGTTGGCCGAGTTTCTGGCAACCGATAGCCGCCGAAAACGTGCATGAAATTTCAGATCACATGTTCGGCATGGCGCGCACCGAAGTGCAATGTGCGTTATGTGATGCGCATTTGGGACATGTCTTTAACGATGGCCCGCAGCCGACAGGATTACGTTATTGCATGAATACCGTGGCATTGCGTTTTGTACCTAAACCGCAGGGGCGTATGGCAATACGCCTTATGTGAATAAAAACCGGGCGTATTGCCATACGCCCCTACGAGGTATTTATGCTGATCTTTTTACTGGCCTATCTCGGTGGTGTACTCACTATCTTCAGCCCGTGCGTATTACCGGTGTTGCCGTTCGTTTTTGCGCGCTCGGGGCAATCATTCCGCCGCGCAGGTCTGCCAATACTGCTGGGTATGGCCGCCACTTTTACAGTGTTGGCCAGCTTGGCAGCAGTCGGCGGAGCTTGGTTGGTCGAAATAAATCAATATGGTCGTTATGCGGCAATGGCGCTGCTATTGTTGATGGGCGTAGCGCTGATCTTCCCCGCATTATCTGAGTGGCTGATGCGGCCTTTTGTTGCGTTGGGTGGGCGCTTGCAACAGCACGCCGATCAAAAAAATAGCCTTACCGGCTCGCTACTCTTGGGCGTGGCGGTCGGTTTTTTATGGGCACCTTGTGCCGGGCCAATTCTGGGACTGGTATTGGCAGGTGCCGCGCTCAAAGGTGCAAATCTTTACAGCGCATTATTGCTGTTAGTGTTCGCAGCCGGAGCGGCAACTTCGTTAGCCGTTGCTCTACTGGCGGGCGGACGAATACTCAGCCTGATGAAGCGCGGCCTGGGCGCAGAAGAATGGGTGCGACGCGGCTTGGGTGTCGCAGTGGTGGCAGGGGTAGTGGTCATCGCCCTGGGTTGGGACACCCGATTTCTTTCACAGTTTTCATTGCTAAGCACCGCCAGCACCGAGCAGCAATTGATTGATAAACTGGCACAACAATCCGATGCGGCAGTTGTTGCCGAGACTCGCAAAGCACCGCCCTTAAACGGTGCAACGCAGTGGCTCAACTCGCAGCCACTGAGCAACGAAATGCTGCGCGGCAAAGTGGTGCTGGTCGATTTCTGGACATACTCCTGCATCAACTGTTTGCGCACCCTGCCCTACTTGAAGGCATGGGATGAAAAATATCGCGCGCAAGGTTTACTTATCATCGGCGTACATGCCCCGGAGTTTGCCTTTGAAAAAGACCTGAACAATGTGGCACAAGCGGTGCGCGACCTCGGCATTCATTACCCCGTGGCGATAGATAATCAATATGCTATTTGGAATGCCTACCAGAACCAATATTGGCCCGCGCATTATTTGATCGACGCACAGGGACGCATCCGTCATCAACATTTCGGCGAGGGGGCTTATCAGGAAACCGAGCAGATGATTCAAACACTGCTGAAAGAGGCAAATCAAGGTTTGGCATTAAACGGAAAGCTGGTGCAGGTCGCGGGTATTGGTGCGACTGCGGAGGCAGCAAATATGCCGAAGTCGCCGGAAACCTATGTGGGTTATTCGCGTCAAGAAAATCTGGCTTCGCCCGAGCCAATCATCCCCGATCAGACCAGCCGTTACAGCGCTCCGCGCCTCCTCCAACCAGATCAATGGGCACTGAGCGGCATGTGGCAGGTATCCAAAGAATCCGCCTTGCTGACAACAGTCGGTGGCGCTATCAATTACCATTTCCGGGGACGAGACTTACATCTGGTATTGGGCGCGCGCAACGGCAAACCGGTACGCTTTAAAGTCACCTTGGATGGCAAAGCCCCCGGCAACGATCACGGCATGGACACCGATGCACAAGGCAACGGAGTGATACACGAACAGCGCTTGTATCAACTGATTCGCCAAAGCGGACAAATCAAGGATCGAATATTTCGTATCGAATTTTTAGACACCGAGGCCGAGGCATTTGCCTTTACTTTTGGCTAACCAAGAGGAGTATTATCATGCTAACCTTCAACACTTTTCGCAGATATTTATTCACCGGAATTTTCATCATGCTCACTATGGACGGACTCACAAATTCAGCGGCAGCAGCCGAACAGACGGCCGTGTTTGCGGGTGGCTGCTTCTGGGGAGTGGATGCGGTATTCAAACACGTCAAAGGCGTGTCGGGAGTGGTGTCCGGTTATGCCGGGGGTCTGGCAGCCACGGCCTATTATGAACTAGTCAGTAGCGGTGACACCGGCCATGCCGAGTCGGTGCAGGTGCGTTTTGATCCGGTGCAGGTATCGTATCAACAGCTGCTACAAGTGTTCTTCAGTGTGGCGCACGACCCTACCCAACTCAACCATCAAGGCGCGGATGTCGGCAGCCAATATCGTTCGGCGATCTTTTACACTAACAACGAACAACAAAAGACCGCACAAAACTATATCCAACAGCTAACCGCGCAACACGCTTTTCCGAGTGCCATCGTCACTCAAGTCGTGCCACTGGAAAAATTTTATGCCGCAGAGGAACATCACCAAAACTACCTGGCACTGCATCCTTACCAGCCCTATATCGTATCTTGCGACCTGCCAAAATTGGCGCAACTGCACAAACGTTTTCCTGAATTGTATAAGTGATACTTTTACGTTGTAGCGATGACGCAAAAGCCTTGCAGATCACTTGGTGATTGCGATTTTTTAGCCGGATTGAAATCGATTTCGATGGCGGAAGCTGTGACTTCTCAGATAGCACCTCACAGCATCGCACAACGTATTGAAAGCCCTGTCCCACTAGGCCGATCTGTATATTCTACACTGTCGCTCCAGCTCACAACAAGTCAATAAATCTCAACTTAAATGATGGGTGGGATGATGGGTGACTCGTTTCATGCTGCTGCCGAGTTCGAATGAGCATTTAAGATTCGAACTCACGTACAAGCTGCCGAAATGCGACAGGTAAGACGATGGGTAACTCACAAATTAATCACCCAGCTTTGTCTCAATTTTATCGTAGTAGCTTCACAGGAATTAGTTTATTGACCGGAAAGAGTTCGAAAACAATATTTCACCTCGTATCACAAGCTCTCACAACGCGTCACATTTCCCTTTATAATCATAGTGATGTTATAATTTTACCCATCGTGGCGCACTCTCGTTGCCACTAATTTTCTAACTAGAATGATGGGTGAGACAATGGGTAAAAGAGAATCTGAACTGGGCGCTCTGGCGGTGTCGCAAATTAGGAGAAGAGGCATTAATTTTGTTGGAGGCGTTGCTGGGCTTGCAATTAATGTAACTAAATCAGGCGGCAGAAGTTGGGTAGTACGTTACACCGTTGCCGGAAAGCGTAGAGACAAAGGACTCGGTGGCTATCCAGATGTCACCCTCGCCGATGCCAAGATTGCAGCTAGGGCAGTCCGTGCAAAATTAGCTCAGGGGATTGACCCTATAGAAGATGCTCGCGCCCAGCGTAGCCAGTTGATTGCAGCACAAGTTTCCGCCATCACATTCAGTCAAGCCGCTAAGCAGTATATTGATACCCATGAAAGCACTTGGCGCAATTCCAAACATGCACAGCAGTGGAGAAACACAATTCAGACCTATGCTGAACCAGTTATCGGAAAAATGCTTGTACGTGAAGTGACCTTACAACAAATCATTTCACTGCTCGAACCAATTTGGCGCACTAAGACAGAAACCGCTTCTCGATTGCGTGGGCGTATCGAATCAATATTTGATTGGGCAATCGCAAGAGGTTATCGCACCGAAACTAACCCTGCCCGTTGGAAGGGGTTGCTAGACACAATGCTTCCAGCCCCCGGAAAAATTACCAAGACTGACCATCACAAAGCTTTGCCTTACGTCAAACAGCCGGAATTTATGAAGTTACTTGCGGCACAACAGGGTATAGGGGCGCGTGCTTTGGAATTTACGATCTTGACCGCCTGCCGTTCAGGTGAAGTGCGAGGGGCTAAATGGAGTGAGATTGATTTAGCCAATGCGGTTTGGACTGTTCCAGCGTCCAGAATGAAAGCGGGGAAGGAACATCGCGTTCCGCTGTCGGATGCCGCTCTGTCCATTATTAAGTCAATGAAGGAGTCTGCATTCTGTGACTACGTATTTCCAAGCTCTCATGGAGCCAATGCCTCCGACTCTGAAGGTAAGCCACTCTCAGACATGACTTTGACAGCAGTACTTCGTCGAATGGAAGTGGCAGCCGTTCCTCATGGCTTCCGTTCCACATTCCGCGACTGGTGTGCCGAGCAGACAGACTTTCCTAGAGAGGTAGCTGAAATGGCTTTGGCTCATGCAATCGGCAATAAAGTTGAAGCTGCATACCGCCGAGGTGACTTGTTCGACAAGCGGAAGCAACTCATGCAGGACTGGGCTACCTTTGCCAGAACATAAAGCATTTCTAAGGAAGCAAATTAAAAGTCTACATATCTCGTTTTTAACGGAAAAAGGGGGCAGTCTTTTGGGGCTGCCATTTTTCTGCAGTTAGTATTTACCTCAACTCAAAACCCGCTTTTTTCCGCCGCACCTCATTTTTCCATTGGCAATGAATTTGCGGCCATTATTTTATATATCTTACTGATTATTTGTATAAATGATGATTTCATTGCCCACCCTGCATGGGCATATATGAGTGTATTTGTAAATTTTTGATGTTGCGAAGGCCTTCTCGCACGTTTGCTACTGTAGGGACGTTTTTCCTTTCTTAACTCTTCCCCTACATTAAGGAAATATTATGCCTCAAAATGTAGAAACAGCAGCAAACCATGGATTTATGCGTCAGAAGGAATTAATGAAGATGCTTCCATTCTCTCCGGCGACTTTGTGGAGAATGGTGAAGGCGGGAACATTCGTTAAACCAGTTAAGCTCTCAACAAGAATAACTGCGTGGAACCGCTTAGACGTGTATGAATGGATGAACAAGCAAGGAGTACAGAAATGATTACTGAACCTATTTCTGCAACTCCTAATAGCAAGCCATCTGGCTCATATGATCTATATAACTTTCTTACAGCCAAGCACTTATCAGGGCTACCTTCAGCGAGGTGGCTAATAGATGATATTTTGCCTGATTCGGGATTGGCATGTCTGTTTGGTAATAGTGGCGTTGGAAAATCATTTATCGGTCTGGATGTAGCTGGGTCAGTTGCCCGTGGTGCGACTTGGTTTGGCCACCCGACCAACACCTGCAGTGTTGTCTATGTAGTATTGGAGGGGCAAGCCGGATTTTTCCGACGAGTCAAAGCTTGGCAAATGCACCATGAAATTGATTTCCCAGAAAATGTTCAATTCCTTTGTGAACCATTTGCCTTGACCAATCCACTTAATCTCAATAAGTTGTGTGATTCAATCCTGGAAAGTGGTGGTGCTGGATTAATTATTATAGACACCTTAAATAAAGCAGCTCCGGGTGCAGATGAAAATTCTTCCGTAGACATGGGGAAGATTTTGGCTGGCGCGTCTCATATTCAACAAGAGACTAATGCTTTGGTTTTACTAGTTCACCATTCCGGCAAAGATGCTACTCGCGGACTTCGAGGCCATTCAAGTTTAGGTGCAGCGGCGGATGCGATAATTGAAGTCGAAAAGGACGGACTACTAATCCGCTGGAATCTGTTGAAGTCAAAGGATGGTGAAGACGGCATCAGTCACTCGTTCAAGCTTGAGACTGTTGAAGTTGAAACTGACCCCAATGGCAAAGTCATTACGTCTTGCGTTATTCAGGAGGTTGAAGGTGTGGCATCTTGTAGGAAGCTCAGCGAACCTCGTGGAGTAAATCAAAAAGCCATTCTTGCAGCCGTTCAGGAAATTATGGTCAATCGGCGTATGCAATTATTGATTGATACACCTGACTGCCTAGGTGGAATATTGTTTGATGATCTATTAACCGAGGTTAAGGATGTGCTTATAGACATTGACCCCAAGCATCGCCAGACAAGAACGAAAGAAGCTCTAGAAGCAATAATACGTATGGGTTATCTCAAAGTAATAAATGGCTGGTTGTACCTTTCTCAATAACAGCTGGTTACCAAATTAGTCCTTCCCAATCCTTCAGCAAAACAAATATTAGAGACTGCTGGATTGGAAGTGATTAATTTCAATCAGTCTCTAAATCATTCGTAATTTGCACCCAATATCCTTTTTCCAAAACTCATCGAAGCTGTCCTTTCCAGTCGTGGACGCACATGGATGATGTGACCAAACAAATGGCTTGATACCTAATTTATCTACAACGAATTGCCTTGTTTTCACTCCCCACGCAATTAATTTTACATTTGGATTCGCTTCTTTTACCTGAGAAACTATTGATTTGATAAAGTCATCCCATATCTCTCCATTCAGATGTGCGCCAGCAAATTCCCGCTTGTTTCCAGCAGGAACCGTTAGCGAAGCATTCAGCAATAACACCCCTCGCTTTTCAATCCAGTCAGTTAAATCCATTTTCTCATTACCTACCTTGTTCATTATTCGACCAAGGGCGTGCCGCTTTTTACCGTTGGTAGCGAATGCAACGCCAGTCGCATCTGGAATTCCATTTGTCTCGCTGTAGTAAGGATCTTGACCAAAAATAATATATTTCACATCTTTCGGTTTAATTAGACTAAGCGCTTTAAATATGTTTTCTGGTTCAGGAAAAAACCTCTCCTCTATTGATTCTGGGAAGTCTTCTTTTTTGACATCCCATCCATTCTTAACCTGCCCTTTAAATAATTTGTATAGCTTCCGCTGTTTCATTTCCCACCCCCTAGATTTTTAGCGCAAGTCCGCATAATGCCGATTGCAGGCTAATTTTGTACCATATATGAGGGTGTGTAAAGAAGGGCGAGGTGGCATTGTTTCGGGAATGAGCAGAAACAGTGAACCGAAGAGGGAGCGCAACGAAGAATTGATTAAGGCGTTCGCTACCGAGCTGAGTACTAGACGTAAAAAGGCTGGCTTGTCGCAAGACAAGTTTGCTCTTGCTGCGTCAGTTGATCGTTCCTTTATTGCGAAGCTGGAACTAGCAAAGTTTCAACCTTCACTGAGCGTGTTGTACGATCTAGCGAAGGCGCTCGACAATGAATTACCTGATTTTATTCAAGGGGTTTTTTCCCGTTACAAGAAGACACAGAATCACTGCAATAAAGTTGCGTTGCTTAAATGCACCGCAAACAAAGAGCCACCACTGAAGCATGATGGGAGTAGCACATGACCGCAACCGCATCTGAACTTGGCAAATATCTTGAAGAACATGCCAGTAATGGAACGTTTGTCTGCTATAGCGAAGTAGCAGAACACTTCCTAATTCCAAATACAATCAAATGGAAAGACAATCCCTTATCTCAGTTATGCGGATTTCTTGATAAGGAGGATACCGATGCGTACAGGCCCTTAAGAACTTCAGTAATTGTTCTTAAGGACGGCATTAAAAAGACAGTGCCAAGCAAGGGCTATTTCAGGAAGCTAAGCGATTATAGAAAAATACCCATCGCGAAAACTGCTCCAGAAAAACGCAGAGTTCACGGGGAAGAATTGCAACGTTTGTGGAAACACTACGGCTTTCAGCCCAAAACAGAGTAGCTTCGTCTCCCACCCTTCCCATCTCCCTTAGAGTAGCGGGACAGACGGGAACCTAAAAGCACTTCCCGTCTGTCCCGTTTCCCTTAGTGAGTCGGGAGAAACGGGAAACGGTTT
>PLYB01000303.1 GCA_003151655.1 Gallionellaceae bacterium
GGTTTCCGGCGGATACCTCAAAGTGTTGGCCGAGACGGTGTCAACCAGGCGTCAGTTGCCGCTGGATCGCTGGATCGTAAAGCTCCCATCTGCATCTCATCCATGGCTGTCCGCCAACGAGTATTTCTCTATGATGGCAGCGCAGAAGTCAGGGATTGCTACCCCGCATATCAAGTTGTCCGACGACGGACAGATATTGCTGTCGGAAAGATTCGATGTCAAAGAAGATGGCTCTCGGTTCGCATTCGAGGACATGTGTTCGCTCATGGGACTGCCTTCCGGACTCAAGTTCTCAGGATCAGTTGAGCGTATCGTTAAGACGATTGATGTCTGTTGTGCTGGGGATCAGCGCAGGCAGTCGCTCGAACTTTTTTTCCGCCAATACACGCTGGCCATGGTCTTGCGCAATGGTGATGCGCATCTCAAGAATTTCGGGGTGTTGAGCGATAACGGACGCTCCCCAAAACTATCTCCATGCTACGACATGGTAACGATGGCGGCCTACGCCCCTCTGCAGAATAATGGAGAGACGATGGATATCCCCGCGCTGATGTTCGGCGGAACAAAACGCTGGCCGAAGCCGCAAGACATTAGCAGGCTGGCCAGAATGTGCGGCGTCGACGCCAAGGCAGTGCTTTGCGACATCGAAAGCGGCGTCAACCGCGCTACATCGGACATGTCCGAATACGCCGAGTCAAATCCAGCGTTCCGGGAACACGCGCAAAAGATTCTGATGCTCTGGAAAGACGGCATGGAAAAGGCTGGGCTGCTGCCAACCTTCGACTTAGCAGCACTGGAGTCGGTGGTGAGCGCTAGGCCAAGTTGACGTTCAATAAGCAACTTCGTTCCTGGACTTGCCGACTCTACATTAAGCGAGTAGCTTCCACCTGTTTTAATGATAACTGGTAATTATCCATGCGGCCAAACTATTGGGGTGATGTCCCCATAAATCGGGGGCTCTATTACAACAACGATCAGCAAATCGGTCAGGTACTTCATCGCTTGATAAAACGTAAAAATGGCCCCAACGTGATGTCGGTTAGAAGCGATTCTCAGAGCGTCACGGATGGGGCAATCATGCATCTATCCACGATGCTTGCGGAATTCTTTGATGTTCAGACTGAAGTATTTTGGTTTATTGGCTACCCAAATTCTGGATTTCGCGACCTAGGTATATCGCTCCGCAAGTTTTTATTACAACTTTGGCAGAAACAAGATATTCGCATAATTGGCGAGAAAGAATTTTCAGCGCTGAGTTATGAACTCACGTCGGGGAGTAACCCACAGGAATATTTTAAATTAAACCTAGCTGCGCTTGCATCACGAATCCCTAATTTAAGCATTCTTCTTGTAGTTGACCTTCAGCAAACGTCAAATACTGCTTACAGCGAGATTCGCACTCTTATTGACGATTTTGTTGAGTGGACAAGCAAGAAGGAATGGACTGGGGCAATCATTGTTTCCAGTTCAAATTCTCCTGCCGACTCGGATGTTAAATTTACAGCACCTACAGATGAGATAAGCAATTTATTAGATAGCTATCGGACTCTAGGAAAGCCCACTGAAAAGTCTATTTTTACTGACAGTGATATTGCCGACGCAGCGCGCCTTATTCATCCGCTTATCCTATTGGGGCAACCTGCACAGCGCTCGGTACTCGATTACGTAATAGCGCACTACCCACAAGTACAAAATGACGTGACGCAGCTCATTGAAAGAGATGCGCTATGGCAATTAAATGGAGACGCTGTCAGAGTATCGCCGAGGAGTATTGCATATCATGCCGAACAGTTTTCGGTAGATAAAAGAAGTGCAATTGGTGACACAATTCCAAACGGAGCCAAGATATTGGCTTTCCAGGGAGCTGATAGGTTGGTGCCGCAACTTACGGGACTAAACGAAATCGACGCAATGTCTATAGAAGCTACGCGACTAGTTGATCTATTTGCTTTGGCTGTTGGTCAGAAAAAGGAAGGTAATGTTTCTTTCAAAGATACCACAAGGCAGTTAATTTCAAGCATTGAAAGCCAAGACCACAAACATCATTTTTTTTGTGGGGATCATTCAAGGTCTATTATTTGCTATGCAAGTCAAATGTTACTTACGCAAGCGAATCAATTTGGTTGGGATTTTTTTTCGTTGCTGGAAAGTTTGACTTATGCCCACGCAGATAGTCTTCGTTTATCTAGCAATGTGACCACTTCTAGTGTTTTTGAGGCTTCTCGTTGGGTTACCAACTTGGGTTTTGTTTATGACCAAATATGCCACGGACTGCCAAGGGCAGTCACAATTAGCTCAGCCAAAATATATGGTAACGCAGCGAGCTATCTGCTTAATCTAAATCCAAAAGATAAAAGAGAGTGGGCAAACGTCAGATACGCCGAAGCATGGCATCTGAAAGATGCAGGGGATATTACTCAAAGCACCAAGATGTTTCTCGCGACTGCTGAGGAAATTATCAGATTCACAAATTCGACTAAATTTTTTGATGAAGCATTCAATGTTATTGCAGCAGAATTGATTGTTGCTGCCTTAGTAATTTCACCGGAAACATTATTAAGCGAAAGCACTGCCAATTTCTTAACGCAAACGTTAGAAAATTATGGTGCAACCCTACGACTAGATGAAATCATTAGTGGCATAGCTAATGAGCGGGTTTTGGAAGATGAGCCCGGTGTCTTGAACGGACTACCGGCTGATTTTGTCATCATAAGCTGCTATTTTGATCTCCACATTGGNNACATTGCGCTGCTGGCGGCCAAAGGGCTACGTGGTCAATTCCAACGGCTGCCTAAAGTGGTTTTGCTCCCAGACAATAAAAAAATAAATGTAGCAGCTTACATCGATCAAACTGACGCTATCGTTATCGGAGCACCAGACACCCCAGGACTGAGTGACTTTATATCTTCGTATGACACTGAACTTGTTCGTTTGTATTCGCTGAAATTGTTAGGCGATTTTGCAATAACTACGAATATATCTCAGCAGTATCCAAAATTGCATGTATTGTCGGCAGACGGCCTTATCGGAAACTACGAAGCTTGGGGAATGTTCATTGAACGTCAGCAAAGGAAAATCACTAAACCAGAAAGGAGTCCTATGGATCAGATAATTCTTGAATTTCTAATTCGCCCTCTTATTTCAGCAGCAGAGGGGCGTGTCTTTAACGAATTTATCAATGCGATTGGCAGGCGAATAAAACGAAAAAAAGACGAAACTATAGCAGCGCTGGAGTCTTTTGAAGGAGTGAATGACGACAAAGCTAAAGATGTGCTCGCCCATATTGATGCCGATGTTAAAACGGTATTGATGGAAGTTTCCACTCCGGCAGCACTTGCTGACACGCTTGATGAGGTCATGCAAACGCTACGATCTGTTAAATTAGACCTTCAGCAGCTATTAGCCATTGCTTCGTTGGCGTATGACATGGCCGCAAACACTCACCGCAATACAGTTACCGGTTCAACAGAGGAGATTAAATTATCGCGTTATGTTCAAGGTTTTCGTGATCACCGAAGCGATGCCGACCAATTACTGCAAGATTATAAGGCAACATCTGACCTTGACAAAAAGCGCTTTAATGAACTCGCAGAAAAGTTAGCAAAAGCATTGAGAAACTTTAAGAATTCGGCAATCGATAATTTTCACTCCTAAAGATATTCTTGAGCTGATGGCGCAGAGTAAAAGCTGATTTTTTCATATGCTTCAGCAGCAGAGACGCCGCATTTCGCTCCGTTTAAGCCGTCCATTGCTCTCGCCATGTTTATCCAGTGCGCAGGGTCTTGAGATGGGTGTTGCTGAATTAACCTGTATTTAAGTTCGGCTTCTGCGCTGATATTTATGAAAGTGTTCGCACGAAATCCTGATCCAGAGGATGTGTTTTGAAAATAGCTATTGCACAAATAGATTGAGTTCGGCATTTTATCGTCAGAGATTTTCATGCATGCGCCGCAAACGAGGTCGTAACAAGTGCGATGATCCGGGTGATCATCTGAATAATGATGTGTGATTAACGTTTTGGGACGAACTCTTGTTATTGCCTCACTGAGCAAGGCAACTGTTTCTGGATTGTCGAAGTGCTCGAATTCTTGTTTGCGAAGAAAATTCAGCGAGATGTTGTTGTATATTTGTAAAAGATGCTTAGCCTCTTGTTCACGAATGGCATCACCAGTGGCAATCCACAACTCAACGTGACCTCCCGCGCTGAGAAATTTCGCGATTGTGCCACCACACCAAATTTCCGCATCATCCGCGTGTGCCATCACAAGCATAAGTGGCCCCGAACTTTCGACTTTCCCTTGCTGATGAAGAAATCTGAGTAAGTCGCCAGCCATGCCTATGTAATTTGATACGGGTTTTATGCAGTCGAGAACTATCCCCAGATCAACTTGCTTAATTTCGTAATTGAGCCGATAGATGCGAACAAGAAGTTCCAGATCGAATACAAAATCATCAGCAAGGACATGCCCAGTCAACAAAGACTTATTGCAGAGGTATATTCCTGATGTCGGCATACGAATATTGCTGAGACCCGGTATGAGCATTTTGATCGTTGGCTTGAGAGCCAGATTGGTCATGGGTAACGGATCATCTTTGTTTACCCAATACGCTTTAACTAATCCTACATTGGGTTCTATCTGCTCAAGAGCTAGGGAAAGCCAGTTAACAGACACGTTCGTCATGTCTGCATCCAGTTTGAATATCCAAGCATTCCTTGCAGCCGCAAAACCAGCTTTGACGGCACGACCGAAGCCGGCCTGTTCAAGGCGAATGACTTTTGCGCCTTCGGCTGATGCTCGGGCAGCAGTGTCATCACTAGATGCGCTGTCTACTACAATAATCTCGTCTACCAAGGGATGATTACGCAAAGCTGCGACTACGTTTCCAACCGTTGCGCTCTCATTTCGGGCGGGAATTACAACAGACACCTTTTCTGGATGCATGATAATTACCAGTTATCATCCGCTACCTCCAACCAATTCGAATTTTCGGCAACATGCATTTCTGTTGAGAATTGCTTCAGAATCGTAGAGATATTTAACTCATGGTTAAAAAAACTGCTGTGTTTTATGGGGTGTATTCCCATCAAGAGTTTCTTTCATAATCAACTTGTCTTACCGGTTGCCAGAAGGTATTGTTTGCATATGAATACCTTGACCATCAAAATCCCCACCCAGTTGGAGGCTGAAATCGCCCAGGCCAGCGCGCGGGAACACGTCACCAAGTCGGAGCTAGTACGGCGGGCGTTGAATTTATATCTTCGGCAACCCAAGTCGGGTACACCCTTTGTTTCGGCGCTTGATCAGGCTGGGGACTTGGTGGGCTGCTTTTCGGGTGGCCCCGCAGATTTATCCTCCAACCCGGATCATCTGGCTCAGTTCGGTTCATCTTAACCCGTGCATTTAATACTTGATGCAGGGCCTTGGGTTGCACTGCACTGTCGCGACGATAGCTATCATGCATGGGCGAAGGAGCAGTTCTCCAAATATCCCGGCTCTTTTCTTCCGGCGAATGCCCGCAATTTTGCGACATGTATCTATCAGGCATCAGTCTGCATTGAATCCACCTCACTCGCGCACGCAACCGCCGTTGTGGGAGGCCAGAGCCGAAGGCTCCGTGAGCCACCCTCTGCTGACGCAACAAACCGCGCCACATATTGCCGTGCTACGAAGCTTGGCTATGCGCTCAATCCGTACCAATGGAAAAGGCATGGCAGATTTGCGAGTTGCCATGACAGGCAGGTTGATATTGAAGAATGCTACGAGCGAATTCCTAAGCTACCGGAGATTTCCATGACACAGCTTGCAATCGACTTACCCGAGGGTGTGTTTTCTGCCTTGCGTCTGGCCCCTCACGAGTTTGCCAATGAAATGCGGGTTGCGGCTGCTGTTCAATGGTACGGTGAACGCCGCGTTTCTCAGGGCAAGGCCGCCGAGATTGCCGGTATCAGCCGAGTCGCGTTTATTGATGAATTGCGTCGCCGCCATGTTTCGGCCATCCAGATCGACGCAGAGGAACTGGGCGCGGAGTTGGGGTAGTGACCGACGAAATCTGGATCATCAATGCCTCGCCCCTGATCTTGTTGGGTAAGCTGGGGCGTAGGCTGCGGAGCCTTTCATTATCACATTTGTAAAGTACGAAAAGAGAGGCGGCTCCGATAATTTCGAGCGGCGGTGAATGCGGATGTGTTTGTCGGGGATTTTGTTTGATCCACTCGACCATCGTGCAGGCTGAGCAAACCTGGGTCCGGAATAACTATTTTTATAAATGGGCCAGATTAATGTGCTTGTCCGCGCAAAGGGTGAGATTTTTTTAGTTCGGGCAGTTCGGCTTGGATGTCTGCAAGCGTCGTTTTTTCCAGCCATTTACTCCTGTCGGCGGTGTAATCGCCCCAGCCTGTTTCGTTTTGCTGTAAAAAACGCACCATCCCAACGGTGCCCAATCCTTGTGTCAGGGCATCAAGCCCCGCGCGTCTAATTTCATTGGGAGTCATATTATGTGCGTCCATTTAGATTACCTCCTGTAGCCATGCCAACGGGTTCACGGCATGAAGTTTGATTGCATCAATATGTTGCCGCGCTTTTTTCAGCAGCTTGTCGTCAGTGCTTAGAAAAACATCCACCTCAGCAGTTCTCGCACAAGATAGATGTAGCGCATCCAACGCGTTAAAGCCCAACTGCTGAAGCTTTTCAGCTTCCAGATAAATCGCCTCAGTCAGTTCAATCCGCTCCGAAGCGCCAGATTCCAATGACCACAGCCGCTCTTTGCGGTCCTCGTTCGGGGTTTTGCTTATTTCATAAACCACAGCATCACTGCTTACCCACGTCCATTCCGCCTGTTCAACCTGCTTGATAATTCCCAGCACCGCCTCGGCTTCAAGATGCACCCGCATTTGAGACGGATCGTCAAATGGGCGATTCAAGCAACAAACATCAAGGTAAATTTTCATGCTGGTCGTTTAATATCGGGCATATTTACAAGACAGAATATTAGCAGCAAATGTGTATGGCTGCACTGACTCCAGTTATTTGACTCCAGTTATTTAAATCCTGATTGGTCGTTGCTTGATTGCGAACACGCGGAGAGCCTGCCGGATTGCTAGAAGCTGAAAAGCTTAGAATTTTATTGGATAGATAGATGGCCAAATTCTCTGTTTGATATGAAAGAAGTGCGGGTTACTTGAATGCGCGAAGCCATTACTTTTCTTCCAGTCTGGTTATAGCTATGATTTTTTTGTGGCCGCGTGATGAGATGGGCTGTGATGAGATGGGCTTGCCGACTTCACATTATGCGAGTAGCTTTCACTTATTTTAATGATAACT
>PLYB01000251.1 GCA_003151655.1 Gallionellaceae bacterium
CCACATAGCGTGTGAAATGCTCGGTGAGAAACTTGGTGACCACGCGACCGACGTCGGTAGGCATGAAGCGCTTCTTGTCGAGTGTGGCGTATTCGCGGGCTTGCAGTGTGGAAATGATAGTGGCGTAAGTGGAAGGACGGCCGATGCCGTATTCTTCCAGCGACTNNTTGGGTGAAGTGTTGTTCGCCGTAAAGTTTGTCGACAGTCAGCACATCGCCTTCCGCTAACGGCGGCAACTTGGAGCTATCTTCTTCCTCGGCATCGTCCACGTCTTCCATATAAACGCCGATGAAGCCGGGGAATACCAGCGTTTGGCCGGAAGCGCGGAAAAGGGTGTCGTCACTGGACAAACGTATGTCCACACTCACCGTGTCAAAGCGGGCTGGCGCCATTTGGCACGCTAGTGTGCGCTTCCAAATCATCTCGTACAGACGCAATTGGTCTATGTTGAGATGGTCGCGCATGATGTCCGGGGTGCGCAAGATCGAGGTTGGGCGAATCGCTTCGTGCGATTCCTGGGCGTTTTTGGTCTTGCTCTTGAAAGCGGGCTGCTTGGCTGGCAGGTATTCGGCAGAAAAATTGTCGCCGATATAAGCGCGAATTTCCGCCACCGCTTCGTTCGCCAGCGATACCGAGTCGGTACGCATATAGGAGATCAAACCGACGGTCTCGCCGCCGATGTCCACACCTTCATACAGCGATTGCGCGGTGCGCANNGCAGGGTGGAGGTGGTGAACGGCGCGGCGGCGTTACGCTGTTTGCCCTTCTTTTCGACGCGTACTACCTTTGGTGGCAACTTGGCATCGTTGAGCTTGGCGTGAATCGTGTCGTATTCCTGCTGACTACCGATACTGAGTTGTTCCAGCTTGTTTCCCTGATATTGGAAAAGCTTGGCGGTGAACGGGGTGCTGTTCTTCTGGGTATCCAGATGCACACTCCAATATTCCTGGCTGTTAAACTTTTCGATCTCCAGCTCGCGCTCGACGATCAGGCGCAGNNGCGCGGATTTCGCGCTCGCGCTCGACGATCAGGCGCAGCGCGGGGCTTTGTACACGACCAGCCGAAAGACCGGGACGGATCTTGCGCCATAAAAGCGGAGAAAGATTGAAGCCAACCAGATAATCCAATGCGCGCCGAGCTTGCTGTGCATTTACCAGCGGCATGGCGATCTCGCGCGGGTGTGCCACCGCTTCCTGCACTGCGGACTGGGTAATTTCATAAAACACAACGCGCTGCATTTTTTTGCCTTTAAGCGCGCGTTTGGTTTTAAGCAGCTCGGAAATATGCCAGGCAATCGCCTCCCCTTCTCTATCCGGGTCGGGTGCCAGCAGGATGTTGTCAGCTTCAGCCGCCGCCTTGGCAATGGCATCCACGTGCTTACTATTGCGCGCGATGATCTCGTAGTTCATCGTGTAATTATTCTCAGTATCAACCGCACCGTTCTTGGGTACAAGATCGCGCACGTGACCATAGGAGGCAAGCACTTCGAAATCTTTGCCGAGATATTTTTTAAGCGTCTTGGCCTTTGCAGGAGATTCCACGATTAACAAATTTTTTGCCATGCCAGAAAAACCTTAGTTGTTAATGCAATTGAGCCGAGTTGGCGGAGGTTAGCAGGTCTTCGATGATCATGGGATCCAAATCGTCATGCTGATTCCACAGCACCATAAGTGCGATCAACTTAACTTTATCCACAGACAAATTTTCGCGTCCCAAAACTAATGCCCGATCAAGAATCATCTCCCGCTCTACAGGGAGGATGATTTTATTTTCTTCCAAAAAAGAGACGAAGCGCAAGCCCTCAAGGCTAATACGTTGATGTTCTAACGCGGCAAAACAACGCGGTCCGGCTTGGTTAATAGTAGCCGGATAATCTGCAAGGGACAGTTGCCGAAGGCCGGAGAGCCAAGTAACGGCTTGGCTGATCTCTTCATCTTCAAATCCTGCTGCACTAAGTTTTACGGCCAGTTTCTCGGGATCCGGGTAACTGCCGGCATCAAAATAGCTTTCAAACAAATAAATAAAAATATCGAACATTTGGCCTCAATTATCTTATTAAACAATGCGTTGATAAAGGCCGCCTGGTAAGGTTGAAACTCGCCCTTCCATTTCAAGTTGCAACAGAATGGCTGATAGTGAGGATATCGTCAAGCCACTGCGTTCAGATAACGTACCCAGATCAACGGGATCAAAATGCAAATGCGCGAATAACGGGTGCTCGGAAGGCACAGGAAAAGAGCTTTTCACACCAACGTAAACTGTTCCCAGTTCATCAAAAATATCCTGGGCGCTTTCAACCAGTTTTGCGCCTTGCTTAATTAGTGCGTGACAGCCCTTGGACTGGGGGGAGTGTATTGAGCCGGGAATAGCAAATACGTCACGGCCTTGTTCGATAGCAATACGGGCGGTAATTAGAGAGCCGCTCTGCAAAGAGGCTTCAATTACCAGACAGCCTAAACTCAATCCGCTGATAATTCGATTGCGTCTGGGAAAATTGGCTGGCAGCGGCGGCGTACCAAGCGCAAATTCAGAAACTAGCACACCATTCTGAGACAGCGCCAGCGCCAGCTCGCGATTGGCGGACGGATATACTCTATCTAAACCGGTTCCCACCACAGCGATACTTGATCCTTGTCCGCGAAGGCCGCCCAAATGTGCAGCAGTATCTATGCCGTGAGCCATGCCGCTGACAATACACAAGCCGCCTTCACTTGCCGCAAGGGCAAACGCTTCGGCATTTCGCAACCCTTGTGGCGTTGCATTACGGCTGCCCACGATGGCAAGCGAAGGAACATTGAGCAGGTCAATGCGACCTTTAACATAAAGTAAAAACGGCGGATCGGCAATGTTGAGCAAGCTCTGCGGATAGTCAGGGTCGCCAATACATAAAACACGATTGAGAGGGTCGCTCAACCATGATTCTGTTTTGGTGACCGTTTCTTCAATAATGCCCCGGGCGATGGCCTGTGCGACAACCGGTTTAACAATGCGATTTAATTCAGAAATTGGCGCTAAAAACACATTTTCCGGAGAGCCAAAAGCTTGCAATAAACGTCGCAGGCTTTCATTTCCAAGACCGGGAATCTGGCTTAAAGTAAGCCAGGATGCCAATGTTGCATCGAGCGGCATCCGGTTTAAGGGGTTTGAGCGGTATCTAAAACTTGAACAGGCAGCCGAGTTTGCAAGACAAGGGCATACGATACTTTTTGGAAAGTCCGGAACACGAAAATCAGACCATAGCGCAAGTTGGGTAAAGTGACATCGCGTCGTTTAAAAAATGTTCCGCCTTTTAACACTTCGCCTTTTTGATATAAGGCCAAAACATGTCCGTCCTCAAGTCCGTCACGTTTTCCCTTATTTAGCGTGATGACGGCATTTTGACCGGCTTGATTGACACCACCATATATTGAAATAATTTTTGCAGCAATGTGAGTGTTTGGTGCATGCGGTTCAAAACTCGTACCGTAAGCTTGCGTAGATTGAGCAAGGTAGTCGCCGATGGCAATTTCAGAAACAGCTTTGGTGATTCTAAGTTCGCTGATAGTCGCAAACTTTTCAACAGAGGCATCGCCCAAATAACTAACTTCGTGTCCAAGAACCTCCGCCGAGTCGGGATCAACAAATGTTTGGCCAAGGCGATAAATTTGCCAAGCGGTGCCTTTGTCTGCGGATAAATTACTTACATAGGCAATATCATTGAAGCCCAACAAAGTACGATGTTCGTACGACCCCACTATCGTTGGCTCACCGGATAGAATCGTATCATCGACGACCAATGGCTTAGATAAAAATGGAGCAATTGCATCGAAAGGAATGGCAGGAATAGCATCGTGATCACTAGCAATTTCACGAATGCGAGGAGAAAGTTTTACAACGTTACTTGCGGGGGCGGAGTTAATCTCGCCAGTCGCGGCAACCGGTGAAGGTGTGTTAGTACCGCCAATACGCAGTGTTCCTGTTTTTCGATCAAGAAACACGACATCGCCGGGGTAAATCCAATGAGGATCTTTGATGGAGTCTTTGTTGAGCCCCCAAATTTGCTGCCACTTCCAAGGGTCATTAAAAAAGGTAGCCGAAATATCCCACAACGTATCGCCCTTAACAACAACATGCCGATCCGGAGCGTCTTTGCGAATTTCCAGTGTATCGGCATAAGTGACAATGGGGAACAAAATACAAATCAGCGATATAATCTTACGCATGGAAACCCCAGCAAAGTAAAGTAAGTGCGCCACAGTGTTCGCACTGGCGTTTAAATTTTGCATCTAGTTACTTAAATTAGCAAGCATATATGCCGATTCTACCCATTCTTCAATATCCGGATGACCGTTTGCACAAGGTTGCAAAAAAAGTTGATTCTATCAGCGGAGAAGTTCTTAAATTAATCTCTGATATGGCAGAAACAATGTATGCCGCACCGGGAATCGGTTTGGCGGCAACGCAGGTGGATGTTCACCTGCAAATCATCGTGATCGATGTGTCTGAAACGCACAATGATTTGCAGGTGTTGATCAATCCTGAGTTGGTTTACAGCGAAGGCGAAAATAAATACGAGGAAGGATGTTTGTCTGTGCCGGGGATATACGATTTGGTGCAGCGAGCAGAGAAAATTGAGATTCGTGCTTTAAATGCCCAGGGCGAAAAGTTTGCTTTAAAGGCAGAGGGTATTTTGTCGGTATGTATTCAACATGAAATGGATCACCTGAAAGGAATAGTATTTGTTGAACATCTTTCGCATCTAAAACAAGTGCGCATTCGATCAAAATTAAAGAAGCGTCTTCGCGAAACATTTTAGGAAAAATACTTGAAGATAATTTTTGCAGGAACCCCCCTTTTCGCAGAAAAATCGCTAAAAGCATTGTTGGATCAAAAAGCTGATGTCGTAGCCGTATTGACGCAACCGGATAGGCCATCAGGGCGCGGCATGAAACTGAAACCGAGTCCGGTAAAAGAATTGGCTGTGCAACATGGCTTGACGGTACTGCAACCTGAATCACTCAAAGGCGGCGAAATTCAACAACAACTATCCGCATACGATGCGGATGTGATGGTTGTGGTTGCCTATGGATTGATTTTACCGCCAGCAGTTTTGGAGATACCCCGCTTGGGGTGCCTCAACATTCATGCCTCGTTATTGCCTCGTTGGAGAGGAGCTGCACCTATTCAGCGGGCGATTCAAGCGGGCGATGCACTGACCGGGATCACAATTATGCAGATGGATGCCGGTTTGGATACTGGGGATATGCTCTTGGTCAAATCTTGTCCGATAGAAGATAAAGATACCGCATCCTCGTTACATGATAAGTTGGCGCAGCTTGGGGCTGGGGCAATCACCGAAGCGTTACATTTACTCAAACTAGGTAAACTTACCCCGATCCCGCAAGAGAACCAAAATGCGACATATGCAGCCAAGCTAAGCAAGGAAGAGGCGCTGCTAGACTGGACACTGACGGCAACAGAACTTGAGCGGAAAATACGCAGCTACAACCCGTTTCCCGGCGCATGCGCTCATATCAACGATACGCCAATCAGAATCTGGCAGGCCAGCGTTCGGGCAGATATGTCAGGTGAACCGGGTGTGGTTTTGGCGGAGCAAAAAAATGCACTTATCGTGGCGTGTGGCAAAGGCGCGCTCAACCTTGAAGAATTGCAAAAACCGAATGCAAAAGCATTGCCTACCGGGCAGTTTTTGCAAGGATTTAATATTCAGGCGGGCGACCGCTTCGTAGCGCATTAATGCATAACATCCAACAGCTCTCGGCGACGATTATCGGTCAAGTTTTGGCAGGGCGTAACTTAAATCAGGGATTGAATGAGGCGTTACAGCGACATTCGTCTTTTACACCGCAAGAACGCGGTGCCTTACAAGATTTGTGTTATGGGACATTGCGCAATTATGGGCAACTCGTCGCTATACTAAATGAGCTGCTCAGCAAGCCACTGCAAGATACCCGGCTAAGGGATTTATTGGTGGTTGCCATTTACCAATTGCAGTACAGCAAGGCAGCGCACTATGCGGTGGTTGACCATGCGGTACATGCCGCAAAAATGATTAACGCGGCGACGGGCGGATTGGTGAATGCCGTGTTGCGTAATTTCCTGCGCAAACAAACACAGTTAATGCAGATTTCCGCCAAGACGGAAGAAGGACGCTATTCTTATCAGCAGTGGTGGATAGATTCAATTAGAAATCAGTATGGAGCGCTGACATCGTCTATTCTGCAGGCGGGAAACCAACATCCGCCGATGACTTTGCGGGTAAATGAACGCAGCACGTCAACGGAGCAGTACTTGGAACGGTTAACTGCGCTGGAAATAGAGGCACAGCAAATATCGCCGCGTGCCGTGTGGTTAAAAACTCCTGTGACCGTCGACAAATTACCGGGATTTTTCGACGGGGTGGTCTCGGTTCAAGATGCCGGAGCGCAATATGCGGCAGGCTTGCTGGATGTGCATGATGGCATGAGAGTGTTGGATGCGTGCGCTGCGCCCGGGGGGAAAAGCGCGCACTTGCTGGAGTCGTATAACATCGAGCTGGTCGCACTGGATAAAGATGAACAGCGTTTAGAGCGCGTGCAAGAAAATATGCAGCGCTTAAAATTAACGGCGATCTTGACATGCGGTGACGCTGCAGAACCGCAAGTTTGGTGGGACGGCAAAGTTTTCGACAGAATACTAGCTGATGTTCCCTGCTCTGCTTCGGGCGTTGTGCGCCGGCATCCGGATATTAAATGGATACGCCGCCCGTCCGATATTGAGGGGTTTGCCGGGCAACAAGCACAGATTCTTGAAGCTTTGTGGCCACTATTGGCCAGAGGTGGTAAATTACTTTATGCGACATGTTCGGTGTTTTTCCGGGAAAATCAACAAGTCATCGGTGATTTTATATCCCGGCATAACGAAGCGAAACAAGTCGTCATCTCGGCACACGATTTGAACAACGGGCAACTTTTACCTAACGATAGTCATGATGGTTTCTTTTATGCATTGCTGCAAAAAGACGCTTAACATTTTAAACAAACTAGCACTGGGGCTGTGCTTGTGCTTTTGCGCATTCGCCGTAAATGCGGAAGGTATAACCGTAACCAAAGCCGAGAGCTACGTAGATGAAGATGGTTATGAAATATCGGCAAATTTTAAAATTACCTTGCCGCCGTCTGTTGCAGATGCATTACAAAGAGGTGTCACACTAAACTTTGTAAGCGAGCTGACTATTACCCGATCACGCTGGTATTGGCTTGATTCTGCCGTCATTCAGGACGAGCAACAAAGCAAGTTATCTTACAACGCATTAACTCAGCAATATCGAATTTCTCGCGGCACTCTGTTTCAAGGTTTCCCGAATTTAGAGAGCGCATTGCGCGTGTTAGGTCACCAGACATCAACTCCGGTGCCAGTTTCAGTATTAAGCGGTGGCGGCGGATATGTGGCGAGGCTGCTGAAAAGTGAAACAAAATATACCGCATTTGCACAAATGCGCTTGGACACATCGTTGCTGCCGAAGCCATTACAAGTAAGCGCGTTAACCAATAGTGACTGGAATCTGGAGTCGGAACGGTACAGTTGGCCTGTAGAGACTGATAAGTTGGATATTGAAAAGGTATCGAAACCGTGAAATATCTGATCATTATTTGCGGTATGGTCGGTGTAGCGCTGCTCTATTTGCTATCAAGCGCGAGCGCCAATACGGCATTATTTTCCCACCACTACTCAAGTTTGCTGGTCGTTACGGGCTTGTTGGCGTTAGGGCTATGTGCGTTGGTTGGATATCAGTTATGGCAGTTGCGCACCAGGCTGAAGCAACAAATATTCGGTGCAAAGCTGATGTTGCGGCTGACGATATTTTTTTCCTTGATTGCAATATTGCCGGGACTATTGGTATATGCAGTATCGGTGCAGTTTCTGGGAAAAAGTATCGAGTCATGGTTTGACATCCGGGTGGAGAAAGCGCTCGAAGGGGGCCTGAACTTGGGAAGAAACTCTCTGGATACCGGGCTTAAAGAACTGGGAAAAAAGGGGCAACTGCTTTCCCAGATATTGGCGCAACAATCACCCGGTCAATTTGGCGCAACGCTGGCGCGGTTGGTCGACAAAACTGAAGCACAAGAAGCGGCAATTTTCGATTTGGAAGGAACATTGTTAGCCGCAGACTCGCGCGGTCATCAACAGCAGACTAGCCCGGATCAACAAATGTTGAGAGATGCCATTCGTCTGGGTAGTTACAGCTTGGTAGATGTCCGTCCGGACAATCATTTGATTTGGCATGTGCTGATACCGATAAATGCCGGGTATCCGATAAGCGAACGCCGGGTATTGCAATTGATACAACCCGTACCACAGCAGTTTTCGACGGATGCCGAAACCGTCCAGGAGGTATATCGCGATTATCAGGAATTGACCTTGTCGCGGCTGGGTCTCAAACGGCTATACGGAATTACCCTTACCTTATCGCTATTGATCGTTCTGTTAAGTGCAGTATCGGCCGCATTTATTTTAAGTGGACGTTTAAGTTCACCATTGGCTGCTTTGGCAGAGGGCGCGCGCGCGGTGGCACAAGGAAATTATTCCGGAAACTATCCGGTGCAAAGTCGGGATGAACTGGGGGCGCTGACCGGGCTATTCAATCAAATGACGGCACAGTTATCGGATGCAAAAGTATTGAGTGAGCGACAACAAAGCCAGGTAGAAAATGCAAAAGGATATTTGGAAAGTATTTTGACGCATTTGTCTTCCGGCGTGATTGTGCTTGATGAACAGTTCAAGTTGCGCTTGGCGAATCCCAGCGCGGAACAAATATTGGGCGTTCCGTTGCGTACGATGAATGGTAGAGCACTATCCGAGATCGTTTCCGAACATATATTGCTGCGTCCATTCGCAAATATGGTGGTGGCCGCGTCAACAGAGTCTGCGGGAAATGAGTGGCAAAGACAGATTGAGCGCTTAAGTAAAAACGGCGATCAGATGCTTTTGCTACGGGGAGCGCGATTAACAACGGCAATGGAAAGCGGATATGCAATTGTGTTTGATGATATTACCCCTTTGCTTCAAGCCGAGCGTCAGGCGGCATGGGGTGAAGTGGCGCGCAGATTGGCGCACGAAATAAAAAACCCGCTTACGCCAATTCAGTTGTCGGCAGAGCGGATGCAACACAAGCTGAGTTCTAAGCTAAATGAAGAAGATGCCCAGCTTTTGCAACGGGCGACGCAAACAATCGTAAGCCAAGTAGCAGCAATGAAAAACATGGTGACGGACTTTGCCGACTATGCCCGGGCTCCGGCAGCAAAATTGTTGCCCTTGGATATGCACCAACTGCTGAATGAGGTAATGGGACTGTACGAAGCTAATAGCAGTCCAATTTTATTGGAGTTAAATGCCGGCAAAACCAGATTGAATGGAGATGCGACACGATTGAGACAGGTCGTGCATAACTTGCTGCACAACGCACATGATGCTTTGCAGAATGTTGAGCATCCGCAAATTGTGCTTACTACAACCAGTACCCCGACTGAGTTCCATTTGGTGGTAAGCGACAATGGCAGTGGCATATCGGAGCAGGTGTTGGCTCGCGTGTTCGAACCCTATATGACAACGAAAGTAAAAGGTACAGGCTTGGGTTTGCCAATAGTAAAAAAAATCGTTGAGGAACACGGCGGACGGATTTCTATTGAAAATATGTTAACAGGCGGGACGAAGGTTAGTTTAAGTCTGCCTTTGATAGCAGAGATGGAGGTGGCATAGTGACTACAAGACAAATTCTGGTAGTAGATGACGAAATTGGAATTCGGGAGCTGTTATCAGAGATCCTGTATGACGAAGGCTATCACGTGCATCTGGCAGAAAATGCCGAACAGGCAAGAGCAATACGATTGAGCTGTACGCCAGATTTGGTCTTGCTGGATATTTGGATGCCGGATACGGACGGACTCGCCCTGCTTAAGGAATGGTCAGCCCAACAGTTACTTACTATGCCAGTGGTAATGATGTCGGGTCATGGCACAATAGAAACGGCACTGGAAGCCATCAGGATAGGTGCGATAGACTTTTTGGAAAAACCAATTGCATTACAAAAACTGCTAAATACAGTTGCGACTGCGATGCGGCAGGAGGTGTCGCCACAATTGCATGATCACGACAATGGCCCGGATGAAACAGTAAATCAAGATGGGATGGTGATGGTTCCACTTCCGTTGGATATGCCATTGCGAGAGGTTCGGGATTACTTCGATAGCGTGTACTTTAACTATCAAATACAAAAGGAGGGAGGTAACATTAGTCGAATAGCTGAAAAAATCGGCATTGAGCGCACGCATTTATACCGAAAATTGAAACAATTAGGCATTAAACTTAATAAGAAGACCATTGAAGCAACAGGGCAATAAGCCACTCGTTATTGCCCTAAATGGGTCTCTGCGGCATAATTGCTCCCTTCGACCCCCGCTTTACGTCGGGCAAAAATAGTTAAACTTGAAATTCAGGATGTTTCCTAGGAGGCTGTAAAATGTCTGTGGCGCGCAATGTAACTCCCCCCAAATTCAATGATGTCACTGGCGCTATTCGTGCGTTGGCGATGGATGCGGTACAAAAAGCAAACTCCGGTCACCCCGGCGCTCCGATGGGCATGGCGGAAATCGCCGATGCGTTATGGAACCATCACCTGCGCCACAACCCGGCTAACCCGAAATGGCCAGACCGTGATCGCTTTGTGCAATCCAATGGTCACGGTTCAATGCTGGTTTACGCATTGTTGCACCTGTCCGGTTACGATCTGCCGATGGAAGAGCTAAAGCGCTTCCGTCAAATGCACTCCAAGACACCGGGTCACCCCGAGTACGGCTATACCGTTGGTGTGGAAACTACCACTGGCCCGCTCGGCCAAGGCATTACCAATGCTGTCGGCTTTGCCATGGCAGAAAAATTGCTGGNNTGATGGAAGGTATTTCGCATGAAGCCTGTGCCTTGGCCGGTACATGGGGCTTGGGCAAGCTGGTTGCGTTCTGGGATGATAATAATATCTCCATCGATGGACATACTGATGGCTGGTTTACCGACGACACACCGAAGCGTTTTGAATCCTATGGCTGGCATGTTATCGCCGACGTACAAGGCCACGATTCGGCAGCGCTCAATGCCGCCATCGTTGCGGCCAAGGCTGTTACTGATAAGCCGACGCTGATCTGCTGCAAAACGATCATTGGCGCAGGATCTCCAAACAAAGAAGGCACCCACGATGTACACGGTGCTGCATTGGGCGATGCGGAAATCGCGGCAACGCGTGCGCATATCGGCTGGAACTACCCCCCGTTTGAAATCCCAAAGCATGTATATGAAGCATGGGATGCGCGTACCAAGGGCGAAGGTCTGGAAAAGCTGTGGAACAATAAATTCGCCGAATACAAAAAAGCATTTCCGAAAGAGGCTGCTGAATTTGTGCGTCGCACCAATGGCGATTTGCCAGCGGATTGGGCGGAGTTTGCTGCTAAAGCCATCGCTGCAATCAACGAGAAAGGTGAGACTATCGCCACTCGTAAAGCCTCGCAAAATGCGATCAACGCATTGGTTCCGGCATTGCCCGAGTTCTTGGGCGGCTCTGCCGACTTGACCGGATCTAATCTGACGAACTGGGTTGGCGCGCACCATGTACATGGCAAGAAACCTGGCAATTACATCAGCTACGGCGTACGCGAATTCGGTATGGCGCACATCATGAACGGTATGGCGTTGCACGGCGGCTTGCTGCCATTCGGCGGTACCTTCCTGATGTTCTCTGAGTATGCGCGCAATGCGTTGCGCATGTCGGCTTTGATGAAGCAACGTGTGATCTATGTGTTCACCCATGATTCTATCGGTCTGGGCGAAGACGGTCCGACACACCAACCCGTCGAACAAACGACCACGTTGCGTTTTATCCCAAATATGGATACATGGCGTCCATGTGACACGGTTGAGTCTATCGTGTCCTGGGTAGCATCGGTGGAGCGCAAAGATGGTCCAAGCTCGCTAATTTTCAGCCGTCAGAATCTGGCATTCCAGAAGCGTGATGCAGCGCAGATCGCCAATATCCGCAAGGGTGGCTATATTCTGTCGGAAGCCGCCAATGGCAAACCACAGGCAATCATCATTTCTACCGGTTCAGAAATTGATCTGGCAATTAAGGCAAAAGCAGCGTTGGCTGCCGAGGGTATCAATGTGCGTGTGGTGTCTATGCCTTCGACTAACGTATTCGACCGTCAAGACCAAGCCTATAAAGACAGCGTATTGTCTAAGGGCATCAAGCGCGTGGCCGTCGAAGCGGGCGTAACAGGACTCTGGTACAAGTACGTTGGCCTGGATGGTGCAGTGATCGGTATGGATTGTTTCGGCGAATCCGCTCCAGCACCGGAACTGTTCAAGCATTTCGGTTTCACTGTTGACAACGTGGTTGCGACAGTGAAAAAAGTTCTTGGCTAAGAAAGCTGTGTAGGGTGTACGTCTGTGCCCACCCTACCAGCCTGTCATACAACCTTCATCGCTCGGGCACAAAATGCCCGACGATTAGTAATTACTATTTTCAACTTCCTAAGGAGTAAATCATGGCAATTAAAGTGGGTATCAACGGATTTGGGCGTATCGGACGCATGGTGTTCCGAGCTGTCGCCAAGGACTTTAAAGACATTGAAATCGTTGCTATCAATGACCTGCTTGAGCCGGATTATCTGGCTTACATGCTGAAGTACGATTCCGTCCACGGCCGTTTTAATGGCGATGTTTCTGTTGATGGCAGCAACATGGTGGTTAATGGCAAGAAGATCCGTTTGACCGCCGAACGCGATCCTGCCAATCTGAAATGGAACGAAGTGGGCGCGGACATCGTAATCGACTGCACCGGCTTCTTCCTGACTAAAGAATCTTGCCAGCCGCACATTACCGCCGGTGCCAAGAAGGTGGTTCAATCCGCACCATGCAAGGATGACACACCGATGTTTGTATACGGCGTGAACCACGACAAATATGCTGGAGAGGCCATCGTTTCTGCCGCTTCCTGCACCACCAATTGCCTGGCGCC
>PLYB01000243.1 GCA_003151655.1 Gallionellaceae bacterium
GGGTAACCCTGCCTCCTACCCGATTGGCATTGTGAGCAATCGGAGAAATTCCCTGCGTAGCCGGAGGAGAGCAAACTCACTGTGGCTATAGGACAAACACCGATGGCAAATTACCAAATATTCTCAACATATTTTAAGCAAAGCGCCGATATTTAAAAATCGTTTTCCTGCTCAAAATGAACCACCTCGAAAACCATCGCAGAGGAAACCAATCATGGATTGGTAAAAGTTTTGAAGAGCAGGGTCTCCTCTACTGCCGGCTGACCTACTCCCCCGATTATCAGCCGGCAGACTTTATTTCGCCACACTTCAAAAATCGTCTGATTCGGACGTTCCGCAAACTAATGATGGCAGTCTGATAATATATAGTCCAAGTAGTTTCATTCAACTCAATACAAGGGAGCCTGATCATGATAAAAGCCATTGCAATTGCTGTACTCTCCATAATCGTTGCAGCACCAGCTTTTGCTGACAATGTTGCCGCCGCGCCATCAACTAAAAAAGCGGCTCCTGCTGCTCCTTCAGGAAATATGCATGGTCACGCGGACATGAAAAACGGATGCTCTGATAAGCATGGTATGGGTCACGGTTACGGAATGATGGGAGAGCAAGGCGCTGACATGATGATGGAACCCAATATGCATTTGCTCGGGGCGTTGTCACTCAGCAAAGAGCAGCATGCGAAAATTAACCAACTTTCCGATGAGCTGAAACACAATAATTGGACTACGTTGGGTTTGATTAATGATGAAACGGCAAAGCTGCGCGACCTGTATGAAGCGGACAAACGTGATCCTGCCGCCATTGGGAAAGAATACCAAAAGGTTTTCGATTTGAAGCGCCAGATGATTGAAACTTATTTGAACGCGCAAAATCGCATCGAAGAAATACTGACACCTGAGCAACTTGCCAAACTTAAAGAGGCGCGTCACGCAATGCACCACATGCATGGACATTCTATGCAATAACATAACTATCGGATGCCATGCACTTGGGGCGATGTGATTCTTCACCATTTAATTGAAAGGAGAAAATCATGAAAATCGGAATCTTAGGATCGGGTGACGTAGCCAAGGCGCTGGCAGTGGGCTTTCTAAAACATGGTCATGACGTGACGCTTGGCACGCGTGCACCTGTCAAGCTTGGCGAATGGGCAGCCCAAAATCCAAAAGCTCGGGTTGCCGATTTTGCCGATGCGGCAAAATTTGGCGAACTGGTTGTGCTGGCGGTTAAAGGTAGCGCCGCGATGGATGTGCTACATCTTGCCGGTGCTGAAAACTTTGCCGGGAAACCGGTCATTGATGTAACGAATCCAATTGCCGACGCACCCCCTGTCAATGGTGTTTTGAAGTACTACACCAGTCTCGACGAGTCACAGATGGAACGCTTGCAGAGCGCGTTTGGTAACGCGCGCTTTGTCAAAGCCTTCAATTCGGTCGGCAACGCATTCATGGCGAATCCGCAATTTAAAGGTGGTAAGCCGACCATGTTCATTTGCGGCAACGACGAAGCCGCAAAACAAATGGTGAGCGGAATTCTCGACCAGTTCGGATGGGAGACCGCAGACATGGGTAAGGTTGAGGCAGCCCGTGCCATTGAACCGCTGTGCATACTTTGGTGTATCCCCGGTTTCCTGCGTAACGATTGGATTCACGCATTTAAATTGCTGACTTAAAGAAGTTGGCGAGAGTGATGATTTCAGCAGCGGGTTTGATTGCTCTAGTAGTACTTTGGACGAGTTGCTGCCTTACTATACCCGCCGCAGCCTGATTGCGGCCAGTGAGCCTATCGTCACCAGCAAGAGCAATCCAAACGAGATAACCGATATCGTGATCGGCATGCTGGCTGCGGCAGCCCAGCTATAACCGCCGACGAACAACATCATGGCGATGTTCTCGGCGAAGTTCTGCACCGCCAGCGCATTGCCCGCGCCTATGGTTTCGTGTCCCTTTTCTTGCAACAGCGCGTTGAGCGGGACGACGAACAAGCCGCCGCAGATGCCGATGGCGACCATTAATGCGGCGGCAAAGGTAAGGTTGTGCACCAAGGCGAGCGCGAGGATCAACGGGCCGAGCAGCAGTCCGCCCAGCAGCGCGCGATTGACTTTGTCCAGCGACACCCACATTCCGGCACCCGCAGCGCCCAGTGCAATGCCGATGGAAAGCGCGCCCATCAAGTTGGCGGGGGTCTGGTTATCCGTGATCAACAAGGCTGCCGGAACCCAGGCGAACAGCATCAGGCGCAACGTCGAACCGCTACCCCAGAACATGCTGGTGCCCAACAGGCTGAAGCGGGCATCGGGATTTTTGAACAACAAGGCCAGTGCCGCCAGAAATTTTTTGATCAGCCGCCACGGGTGAAAGCTCTCACCGGGTTTTTCAGCGGCTAAAGCAGGAATGAATAAGTTTGCGATTGCGGCGAAGCTGTAGGCTGCCACGACTCCTGCAAATGCCCAGTTCAGCGAATAGTCGGACAGCCAGCCGCCCAGTACCACACCGAACAGGATCGCAACGATAGTCGAGCCTTCAATCATGCCGTTGGCGCGCACCAGCGATTCGGGTCCGAACATTTGCGCAAGAATGCCGTATTTCGCGGGCGAATACATCGCCGCACCGACACCAATGATTGCATAAGCGGTCAGCGGGTTGATGCCGGAAAGCATGGCGACTGCACCGGCAAGTTTGAGCAGATTGGCGACCAGCATCACACGTCCCTTGGGGAATCCGTCGGCGAGCTGCCCGACAAAGGGGGCGAGCAGGATGAATGGCACGACAAAGGACTCTTGCAGCAGCGGCACAAGGTTGGGTAAGTCCTGCGATTTGACGATGGCGATGGCCGCGATCAGGATGGCATTGTCGGCGAGTGCAGACAAAAATTGCGCCACCAGCACTGCCATCATGCCTAGCGACAGCAACGGCATATCCGGCGCTTGCTTATTCATCGCGCGCTCTTGCAACTGCGACATAGCTTGATCGGTTCGAACAGATGAGCCATATCGGTTCCAGAAGAAAGAAGGTTAGAGAACTTTACCATAGGGTAGGCGAGCCATGGATCACTGACTCATGCATTTGGCTGAAGAAGTGTTTCTTCCGGGGCGGGCGTGCAAATTTAGGCAATAAAAAAAGCAGGGTTGCCCCTGCTTTTTTTAGTTACAGCAATATTACTTAGCTGCTGGAGCTGCTTCTTCAGCCTTCTTTGCTTTCTTAGCCTTTTTGTGCTTCTTAGCTGGCTTAGCTTCAGCTTTCTTTTCTTCAGCAGCAGGAGCAGCAGCGGCTGGAGCAGCGGCCTTAGCAGCTGGAGCAGCGGCAGCAGGAGCTGCATCAGCAGCAACAGCAGAGAAAGAAACAATAGCGAATACAGCAGCGATCAGAGTTGACAACAGTTTCATAGTGATACTCCTAACAAGATTAATAAACGTTTATGACCTACTAGGTCAATCGCAATAACGCCTCACTAGCCAAAGCGTTGACAAGTTAATTCAGTGGAGCGCTAATTTGTTCAATTGGTGATAAAAAGCGGCGGTAATATTTTTGCTAAATTCTGATATTGTCGTTATATAACAGACTGATGCGGTGTTAATCTATAATGCATATAATTTTATTGCAGGCGATAGTCTGACGGCGTAGCATGCCGCGAACAACTGTTGTGGAACGGTTGTTTCTTGTAAGTACTATTTGCGCGCATCTGAAAGGTGTGCGCATTTTTTTGCAAAAAATGCGGGGGCTAGCTGGCGGCGAAATTGCTGGCTATTAACTTATGGTTCTGTTTTTGGAGCTGAAATTAAGGATCTCTATCCACAGTCAGGCTGCGGCTTGATTGGACAAGTCGCGATACCAGACAAAGTATTTCTTATCCCGATTGAGAATTACGACAACGTCAATTGAGCTTTGGATTTTCTGCCGGGGGCTGCCGGTGGGATAAAGCCTGAGATACGGCTTCTTATCCCTTCGATTTTTTTGCCTTTTTCAAAGCGGGTCGAATGACATGACATGACATCACCTTTGTCGGTGAGTTCTCTCAAATGAAGCCGTACCTTGGCGAGAGGGATGCCTGTCGCTTCAGCGATTTCGGAGTCAAGACGCTCACCGCGCGTCTTTAGGTATTGAAGTATTTCGTTCATTTTATTTGTGCCAATATAGAGAAAATAAAAAAAGACCAGTCAATTCTACCGGTCTTTTTCGTTTATCGCTCCTGCTTTACGCAAGACCAGCCCAGCTAGCAATCGAAACCGCCGTGGCAGCGAGCCATCCAAACGCCATGTGAAAATCGCTGTCTTGTGCAAGAGTTGTGTTGCTGTTGATCTCGTTGTTCATTTATATCTCCTAATAATTGGTCTATAAAATCCCCAAACGATCTGGGCGAACATCAGACTGGGGATTTTGGAAATAGTTCCAAGTGCTCAAAAATATTTTCGTTACCGCTCAGAAAATGGGCTTGCCTATGGGCTAAGCGGCTGGGTGGTTGGAATTATTTATTTTATATCAGTTGGTTAAGTGTTTGTGTATGGCGGCACCGAAACGCTAACGCTTTAACGTCCCGTCGAGCCGGGTGGCTCTGCACGTAGATATTGTTGCGGGCACGATACCACTTGCCCTAATGCTTTAGCCGCATCGATCGGCCAATAAGGGTTGCGCAATATTTCGCGACCAATCAGTACCATGTCGGCCTGTCCGCTACGGACAATGTGGTCGGCTTGCTCGGGGGCGGTAATCAGACCGACTGCGGCGGTGGGAATATTGGCTTCATGGCGGATACGGGCGGCAAACTCGGTTTGAAAGCCGGGGCCAACCGGGATTTTCGCGGTTGGTATCAAGCCGGCTGTTGAAACATCCACAAGATCGACACCGAGTTTTTTTAACGTACGGCACAGTTCAACTGTTTCATCCACAGTCCAGCCGCCATCAACCCAATCGGTGGCCGATAAGCGAATCAGTAGCGGGAGTCGTTCCGGCCATTCGGCACGAACAGCGCCCACCACTTCTCTGATCAGGCGCGTACGATTTTCGAAGCTGCCCCCGTAGGTATCGGTGCGGTGGTTGGATAGCGGAGACAGAAACTGGTGCAGCAGATAGCCGTGTGCCGCGTGGATCTCAACTATCTGGAAACTGGCTTCGCGCGCACGGCGGGCACTGGCGACAAAATTGGCAATTAGCTGAGTGATATCAGCAGCGTCAAGTTCGTGCGGCTGAGAGTAGCCTTCACCAAAAGATATGGCTGACGGGGCGACGATCTCCCAGCCGCCTTCGCTCGCGTTCAATGTGCGCTGTGCTTGCCAACCCAGCCCGACGCTCGCTTTGCGTCCGGCGTGCGCCAACTGAACAGCGGCGATGCATCCTTGTTCTTTGGCAAAACGTGTAATGCGCGCCAAAGGCTCAATCTGCGCATCGTTCCACAGACCAAGGTCACCGGGACTAATGCGCCCCTGCGCTGTGACTGCGGTCGCTTCGATAATCATTAATGCCGCACCACCGACAGCGCGACTGCCGTAGTGTACGAAGTGCCAGTCCGAGGCAACGCCATCGTGTGCCGAGTATTGGCACATGGGCGGAATACCGATGCGGTTGGAAAGAACAATGTCACGTAATTTTAGGGGTTCGAACAGATGCGCCATGTTCAGTTCCTGTTGAAAAATAATGAGCGAACTTTACCATAGTCAGCGACGACTCTAAACCACGGGGGAGGGGTTTGCATTGTTGTTGTTTCAAGGATGATGTAACAGATAAAAATGTGAGCGTTCCGATCATGTGTTCATATGGGCGTAAAGTTGTGTAAATATCAATGAGCGTGCTGTTAAACAATTGGGCACTTCATTATGATTCGCGCGCGCCATTAAACGAACCGGATAGAAGCTATGGTAAAAGTCTTGCTGATTGATGACGATGTTGAGCTGGTCGGAATGCTGGGAGAATATCTGGAGCAGGAGAGCTTTGCAGTCAAGGCGGTGCACGATGGCGATGCGGGGCTATTTGAAGCTTTGTCCGGGAATTATGCAATTGCGGTGCTGGATGTGATGATGCCACGCATGAACGGCATCGAAACTTTGCGTCGCATCCGTATGCAAAGCCGTATGCCGATTATTATGCTGACCGCCAAGGGCGATGATACGGATCGAATCGTCGGCCTTGAGTTGGGCGCTGACGACTATGTACCCAAGCCTTGCACGCCACGTGAGTTGACTGCCCGCATCAGGGCAATTCTGCGCCGTACGCAAACCTCATCAATTGATGAAGGATTATCGCAAGTGCTTGAGGTGGGGCATTTGAAAATGTGGCCGTCGCAACGACGTGCGGAGTGGGATAGCAAGCCCCTTGATTTGACCAGCACCGAGTTCAATTTACTGGAAGTGTTGGTGAGGCAGGCAGGGCAACCTGTCAGTAAAAATATATTGTCCGAGCAGGGGCTAGGACGTCCGCTGGCGCGCTTTGAACGCAGCATCGACGTTCACATGAGCAGCATCCGCCAAAAGCTGGGAGCCTTGCCGGATGGACGTTCCTGTATCCAGACAGTCTATCGGCAGGGCTACCAGTTCATCAAGGAGTAAAGCGTGGGCCGTTTATTTTGGAAATTTTTCTTTTTTATCTGGCTGGGACAATTGACCACCATTCTGGGAGTCAGTGCGGTTTGGATTTGGCATCATAATGAAAATCTAAAAAGAGGCGAAATAGAAAACGTTTCGCCGGTTACTTTTGTGGTCAAGTCTGCTGCCGCCACGTTGCAATACGGTGGGCCGGAAGCGCTGCGAAATATGCTTCAGACCAATCCGTCAGTTTATGCGGTGGATGAATCGGGGCATGAAATCCTCGGGCGTGCAGTTATTCCTGACGCAATAATTCAGGCTCGTGCGCTGCTAAATAATAATGATGGGGCAAACTCGACGGTAAAGCAGGTAAAAATTGCCGGGAATTCCTACCTATTATATTTGCCGACGGTGGAAGGCTTACCCACGCCCAAGATATCACCGAAGCGTTTGTTTCCGTGGTTTTGGCTGGTCGGTGGAACCATTGCCAGCTTGGTTTTTGCATCGCTGTTGGCATGGTATTTTTCCAAGCCGATCAGGCATTTGCGAACCGCATTTGAATCAGTCGCGTCGGGAAAATTTAATGTCGATCTGAATGCCATTATGGGCGGGCGGCGTGATGATCTTGCCGATCTCGGACGGGATTTTGATCGAATGACCAGCCAACTCAGAGCGTTGATTGAGGGGCAGCGCAGGTTGTTGCATGACATCTCGCACGAGCTGCGTTCTCCCTTGGCAAGATTGCAAGTGGCCATCGGCTTGGCGCGACAGCAACCCGAAAAGCTGGAATCGTCGATGGTGCGTATCGAGCGCGAAAGCATACGCATGGATCAGTTGGTCGGAGAATTGCTGACGCTATCCAAGTTGGATGCGGGGGTGACGGATTCCATGAAAGAAACCATAGCGCCGGACGAATTGCTGGCGGACATCGTCGAAGATGCACAGTTTGAAGCCAGAGCACAGGGCAAAGAAGTCGAGCTGGTCGGCGAGGTCAAAATTTTCATTCAAGGCAGTGCCGAGTTACTTCATCGGGCAATCGAGAACGTGATCAGGAATGCGATTAAACACGCGCCGGTCGGCTCAAGCGTGGTGGTGGCGACAAGCAAAGATGATGCTTCACAATTAAAAATCTCTATTCTTGATACAGGTTCCGGCGTGGAGGTGTCTGAATTGGAACTCATTTTCGAGCCATTTTTCCGCAGCAATAGTCCCGGCAATAATGCGGACGGTCACGGCTTGGGTTTGGCGATTGCGCGCCGCGTGCTTGGGGCGCATGGCGGCAATATTCGTGCGTCGAATCGTGCAACGGGCGGGCTGTGCGTCGAAATGATGATTCCTATTGCGGATGCGATAAATCGGGCAGCCTAACAAGCGGCGTGAGGAAGGGGCAACCGTGATCTTGCCATTTTTAATGGAGGATTTGCTGCATCGTTCAATCCGAAGGCGGTGAAGCGGCCTCATGGTTTCTGCCGGACAGGCTTTGAGTGCGTCTTCTTTGAGCAGATTAGGGCTCAGTGTGCTACCATGGCACTCGAAATTATTGCTGAATAATCATGGGTGGTGTGATGCATGTACCGACCTGGATGAACCTCTAACCTTATTGATCTCCGAATTTTGAAATTTCTCTGTTCCGATGCGTATCCTGCTTAGCAACGACGATGGTTATTTTGCACCCGGTCTGGCGTGTTTGGCGACACATCTCTCCGCGATTGCCGATGTCGTGGTCGTGGCTCCTGAGCGTGACCGCAGTGGTGCAAGCAATTCCCTCACGCTTGATCGTCCGCTTAACTTGAAGAAAGCCGATAGCGGCTTTTACTATGTAAATGGCACGCCTACCGATTGCGTTCACTTGGCGGTCACGGGGATGCTGGACACCCAGCCGGACATGGTTATTTCCGGCATCAATTCCGGTGCCAATATGGGTGACGACACTATTTATTCGGGCACGGTCGCTGCCGCCACGGAAGGTTTTTTGCTGGGCATTCCGGCGATCGCCATATCGCTGGCCGGGCACGAGTTGGCGCATTACGAAACCGCTGCGCGAGTGGCGGTAGAGCTGGTGCAGCGTTTCGAAAAAAACACGCATACCGCACCTTGGCTACTCAATGTGAATGTGCCGGATGTCGCTTACGAACAACTGCAAGGGACTGAGGTGACGCGTCTGGGCAAGCGTCACAAAGCCGAGCCCGTGGTTAAAGCCAGCAATCCGCACGGGCAGACCGTGTATTGGGTAGGCGCAGCAGGCAAGGCGCAGGATGCGGGGGAAGGCACTGACTTTTGCGCGATCTCCAATCGTCGCGTATCCATCACACCGTTGCAGATCGACCTGACCCAATATGGCCAATTAGATGCAGTACGTAGCTGGATGGGGGCTGCGGCATGAACGTTCGTCACGCGGGCATCGGCATGACTTCGCAGCGTACCCGTAGCCGCATGATCGAGCGTTTGCGCACTCAGGGAATCCAGGATGAAGTGGTATTGGAGGCGATGACGGCGGTGCCGCGCCATATCTTTGTGGATGAGGCCTTGGCGAGTCGTGCGTATGACGATGTGTCCTTGCCTATCGGTCATGCGCAAACTATTTCGCAGCCTTACATTGTTGCCCGCATGATCGAAATGCTGCGCAATGGCAAACAGTTAAATCGCGTGTTGGAGGTGGGTACCGGTTGCGGTTATCAGGCGGCGGTGCTGGGACAGGTCGCGCGCGAAGTTTATTCGGTAGAGCGCATTCAGCCTTTGTTCAAGCGTGCCACGGATTCGCTGAAGGAGTTGAAGGCACGCAATGTGATATTGAGTTATGCCGATGGCACGATGGGGCGGCCGGAGATCGCCCCGTTCGACGGTATTATCATGGCCGCCGCCGCGCTGCATGTGCCGCAGGCCTTGTTGGAGCAGCTCGCAATAGGCGGTAGAATGGTGTTGCCCCTCGGCGCGCGGGAGCAGTTTCTTACTTTGATCGAACGTGACGAAAAGGGATTCCACGAAAGTCGTTTGGAAGCGGTTAAATTCGTGCCTATATTGACGGGAAAAGCATGACAACTCTTGAGATTAATAATAGATCAATTGGCCGGCGCACTTTGCTTTGGTCGTTACTGGTTTGTTCCGCGATTGTGTTGATCGGCTGCAAGACGCATAGTGGTCGGCGCGCGCCTATCGAGGAGCGTGGCAGAGAGATGAGTGTGCCTGCGCGAACGGCACCGGCAGCATCAGCCGCTGTAGCCGAGCCGGCAGTAGCCGCCCCGAAAGTTCAAAATAAAAAAATAATGGCTACGCAGAAATACGTGGTGGTGAAGGGCGATACGATGTACAGCATCGCTTTTTTTCATGGTGTTGATTATCGCGAACTGGCTGAGTTGAACAAAATCGGGAGCACCTTCGAAATACATATCGGCCAGCAGTTGCTCGTTCCTTTGCCCGCTGAAGCAACAGTTGCCGAAGGTAAATCTCAGCCAGCGTATCCGGCTACTCAGCCTGGCGGAATGAAGATGCAACCCAAGGTAGCAAAGATACCTTACACGGAAAATGCTCTGGCCCAAGCGGAAGCGATGCAAGGCGGCGCGCAGAAAGTGGCAGCGGCTTCGGCAGTTGCGGCAACCGATGTGGAAGAGAATGTGGAATGGGGAATGCCCACGAATGGCAAGATCATCGCCGAATTTTCTGAGAGCGACAACCGCAAAGGGGTGGATATTGCCGGTACACGCGGGCAGGCTGTGGTGGCGAGTGCGGCAGGCAAGGTGGTTTATAGCGGCAGCGGTTTAAGGGGCTACGGCAAGCTGGTTATCATCAAACACAATAAAACATTCCTGAGCGCGTATGCGCATAACGATCAAATATTGGTCAAAGAGGGCCAAAGCATAAGCAAAGGGCAGAAGATCGCCGAGATGGGCGATAGTGATTCGAATCAGATTGCGTTGCATTTCGAAATACGCAAACTTGGCCAGCCGGTCGATCCGGCACAATACTTGCCGCTGATAAAGCCCTGAGCGTGACGTGCCGGAAGACAATCTCAAGGTAACAGAACATAGCCGTGACGTTGCCGGGTTGCGGTTTGTCTATCCTGTAATCTCCCGCCGGGCTGGCGGTGTCTCGGTAGGAATCAATCTCAACATCAACAACGCCTGCAATTGGCGTTGTATCTATTGTCAGGTTCCCGATCTCAAACTAGGAACCGCTCCCTCTGTTGATCTAACTTTGCTGGAAAAAGAGTTGCGTGGATTTTTGCACGAATTGCTGCATGGCGATTTTATGCGCACGCGTGTACCGGAAGAGGCGCGGCGTATCAACGACATTGCGCTTTCTGGCAACGGTGAACCGACCAGTGCGGCAGAGTTTGCGCAAGTCATCGAGTTGATCGGCAAACTTAAACGGGAGCTGGCTTTACCCGAACATATCAAATTGGTGCTCATCACCAACGGCAGCTTGTTGCAGCGCGAAAATGTGCAGCGGGGACTGCGTCAAATGGCGCAACTGAATGGCGAGGTATGGTTCAAACTGGATCGCGCCAGCGAGCAGGGTATGGCTCGCGTTAACGATACCCGCAGCAGTTTGGATAAAGTGCGTGAGAATTTGATCAGCGCGATTGCCTGTTGTCCGAATACCTGGTTGCAAACTTGTTGGTTTGCGCTGGATGGCAATGCACCGAGCCAGCAAGATGAAGACGATTATTTAGCATTTCTGAATGAATTATTGCAACGCGGAAGCAAGCCGCAAGGCGTATTGCTATACGGCATCGCGCGCGCTTCCATGCAGCCGGAAGCATCGCGCTTACAAGCGTTGTCGCTCGAACAAATGGAGCATTTTGCCAAGCGCATCCGGCAGTTGGACGTAACAGTGATCGTTTCCGAATAAGTTTATGTAATGTAGGCTGGTGGTGAGGTACGAACCCCAGCATTTCGAGCACACCTGTGCTGGGGTTCGTACCTCACCGCCAGCCTACGATATTTAATATTGAGAACTGTTAACTAGCTTGGTCAGGAGTGTGCCGTGAGTGCTATTCATTCTTCGCAATTAACTTTCTTTGCGGCACATGCGCCGTTTGACCGCATGGAACCGCCGCATCTGCTGTGGATGCTGGAACGTATGCGGCTGGCCTACTATGCCCAAGGAGAAGTGATCGTTTCGCCGGAGCAGGGCATCGTCGAAAGCTTTCTGGTTATCAAGCAAGGTATGGTACATGGCGAACAAAATGTTGCGGATGCCACCGAGGCGGATACCTGGCTGGAGCTGGCTGAGGGCGAATGTTTCCCACTCGGTGCGCTGTTGGCAAATCGTCCGGTGGCCAGCGTTTATCGCGCAGGCAAAGACACGTTCTGTTATGAATTGCCGGTTGCGGATTTTCATACCTTGCTGGGAATGAGCGCGCCCTTCCGCGATTTCTGTACACGCAGAATTGCAAATTTGCTGGAACACTCCAAGCAATGGTATGGACTCCACCTC
>PLYB01000017.1 GCA_003151655.1 Gallionellaceae bacterium
GAGCGTTCTCGCCAACCGGAAGCCGATGATGCTGTTCCGGTTAGTAGGGTCGATGAGGTCGCGGTAGGCAGCGCGCAAGTCGCCGGAGCTGCCGAGCCAAGGGCCGCCACGAAGCGCACGCCCACCGTTATATTCATTTTGCATCCACTGATCCACGTTCCCGCTCATATCGTATAGTCCGTAACCATTCGCTTGCTTTTGGCCTACTGGGTGTGTGGTGCTATTGCTGTTCTTGTCATACCACGCCACGCTGTCAAGGTTGCTCCCACCGCAATATTCTGTTCGGCTTCCGCCATAGCAGGCATATTCCCATTCTTTTTCGGTAGGGAGCCGGTATTGTTTTCCTGTTTTTGCGTTGAGCTTTTGGATGAACTCATGCACATCGTTCCAGCTCACTTCTTCTACGGGGCAGGTGTCGCCACAACTGCTAAAGTGGCTAGGACTGTTGCCCATGATGTCGCGCCATCCTTTTTGCGTCACGTCGTATTTGCCCATTTCATAATTCTTGCCGGGGATGCGGATCATTGCAAAACCTTTTTCCACCACTTCCTTTTCTTCCCATGCTTGAGCTTGAGCTAGCGACATCAATTTCCCATCAACCGGCTTCAACCTTGAGCCATCAACATCATTTATCAATTGAATATTTTTAATATCAAACTTTTCTCCCGCTCGAACTTTAATCTCGGGATGAATGAGTCCTGCTTGCCATTGTTGCTTGAATACCTTGGCATCTTCTATCGGCATTGAAACTGCTGTTTTCAAAGACTGCCCGCCAAAGTACGAGTATTTTGGCTCAACCTTGAAGGGAAACTCTTGTAGGGTTGAGTCGTATTTGCCCAGTTCCACGGTTACGCTTTCCTGCCCCAGAATGTAATCATGTGCCGACAATTCTTTGATCGTCTTTTTTAAGGGTGCCGTTTCTTCCGCTGCAACCGCTGCCGCATTAAATTTAGCTATTTCTGCTTCCTGTTGCTTTTCTAATTCTGCCCGTCGTTTTATTTGTTTTTGTTTAAAGCCGTCCGGTGTGTCAAATTCGTCCGACTGTTCTTTGTCCAAGGCATCTAATCGCGCTTGATACCGCTGCGTGATTTGGTCGCGAGTGGGTTTTAATTCTTTTTCGTAACCGGCTTCGATTTCGGCTATCTTTGCCGTCAGGCGTATGATCTCTGCTTGCGCACTTTGCAACGTAGGATATGCGATTAAGTTTTGTGGCGAGAGTGTTTGGTTTGCCGCGACGGCTTTTTTGAGCTTGGCGAGTTTTTCATCATCGCGAGCTTGTGCTTCTTTTAAGCGAAGCAGTTCACTCGCGCTGGCTTCTTTCATTTTAGCTTCGCGCGCTGCTTGTTCCTGCTTTAGCTTTTCGATCTTTTCTTTTGAATCCACGACGGTATCGCTTGCCACGGCCTCAGTATCCGCATCTACCCCGCTACTCAATATTTTTAGCTTTTCAATCACCTGCGTCGCATCGCATTTTTTACACGGCAGTGCTTTTGAATACACCACCTTATTGTCAAACAGGTTCTGTATACTTAACGCCAGAAAGTAGCTGCCATCCTGCTTAGATACATTCGCTGTCGCGAGTAATTCCGCACCGAATGAGTCTGCAATATCTTGCATGCATTTTGTTTCATCGCATTCCGTATGGCCTTTTTTTCTATTTTCTTTATTAAATATTTCATTCGCTTTCTGGGCAACTTGTTCGCCCGAGTAAACATCGTATTGCTTTTGCAGGCCTTCCACCAAGGCCGTTTCCATTGCACCCGATAGGTTCTTATCTTCTTCGGGTATCCGCAGCGGCATGAGAACAAGTCGTTCTTTGGTTGATTTTGTTGCTTTGGCTGCTTTTGCTTTGCTTGCTGCTTGGACTTGAAGAGGGAGGGCCATCAAGCAAAGGGTTGCGATGCCAAAGGCTATTAAAACAACAAACTTAGAATTGGAGCCAGAGTTGTGCATCTTTTGAAATAAGTAATTTCTCATTCAATACTTTCTTTACGGTTTGGTTAGATGCTGCAACGCTTTGTCCAGATTTTGTATGTTTACTTTATCGTAGCCGGATAGACTCATGAGAACGATGTTGTTCTCGTCCAAAATCAGGGTATGCGGGAGCGCGCTAATATTGAAATCATTACCCAACTGTTTGCTTGAGGTCATGACTATATTGGACGGCGCACCTTTCAAGGATTTGATGAACCTCGCAACCGCTTCTGAATCTTGTTCCGGCTCTAAAAGTATCGTATGCACCGAGATGAATTTTATATCCTTGAACTTCTTTTCCAAGCGAGCCAACTCCGGCATTTCATCGCGGCAGGCGTGACAGGTTACACCGAAGAAATTGATGACTTTCTTGCTGCCCAAGTCAGTTTTTAAGCGATAACGACCTCCATCCAATGTGGAGGCGTTGAGCATAGGAGCCGGTTTTCCGATCTCGGGTCCGGTGCCATCATTTGCGGCGTATACGGCGCTTGATGTTGAGATAAGCAATAGGGTCAAAATGACATTCTTCAACAACGCAGTGCCTCCTTGATGTCCGTGTATTGGTTACGAGATTCCGTCAACTTAAGGCGAAGCCAACCTGTTACAAAATTTGTCAGGATGGCAATTGAAAGAAAAACACTCTCGAAGGATATTCCCTACTTGTCTTGATTATATCCGCGTTGACACCGCGATGAATGATTTGTGCAAAAACTTTTCTGCACTGGATAAGAGCGACCTTGATGCGGAAGACAGAATACCGTATTGTGTTACCCGAACTGGATGACCTACAGTACAAAAATCGAGGGTCAGGTCTTTCATTATCACATCCTTTCAAGCCGACTTGAACCAATCGCGCACTGAGCTATCTCAAAAATGTGTCCTGCTTCTTTTGAACAAAAGAATGCGCTTCTGATACAACCCAAAACAATTAAAGGGATCAGCGTCGCATATCAAAATACAATACGATACCAACCCCTTTAAATTTCCAACTCTGCAAAGGTTCACCATGTACCCCGTTCACGACGACGATGCCGCCCTGCTGTTGTCCCTCACCGTTGCGGCCAAGCGTCGCCCGGCCGCGCTGGACGAGATCATCACCGCGCTGGCCATGGCCCAGCACGGCGAGATTCCGGCCAAGTCCAAACTGGTGGACGCGTTTGCGCGCATGGGCGTTTGTGGCCTGATCGCCGAGGCAGAGGGTGGCTATACCCTCTCTGCCGAGGCGCAGGCGATGATGGCGGGGCTGCGAGCCAAGGACGACAGTGCCACCCGGCTGGCCCACCTCAAGCAACAGCTCACCGACTTTGACCCCAAGAATAAACACCCAAGCATTCGGGTCACCCAGGAGCAGCTGCTGGCGGCGATTCAGAGCTACAAGGCGGCTCTACACAGCCACAAGGGCAAGAACATACAGACCGACAAGCCCAAGTCGAAGAGCAGCTGGATTCCGACCAAGGATCTGGTGCAGGGCAAACAGCACCTGCCCTCCAAACGCCGCAAA
>PLYB01000028.1 GCA_003151655.1 Gallionellaceae bacterium
ATCCCCGCTTCCAGGTGTATACAACTACTTGGTTCTGTGACGAGATAGAACGGGAAGTTTAGCCAAGCAAAAGCTGCTTGGTGTTACCTCCCCATCCCCCTCGATACACCCACTGTGCGAGTTTCCCGGCGGTGGGCGTTAAGGGTCTTCCTGGCTGGCTGGCCAGGTATTGCAGCAAAACGAAAGGAGTTGGCGCTCCTCAAAATTGACTCGATCGAGTTAATTTTAAGGAGCGCCAACTACCAACGCATGATGACGATAAAGCCTCGCAAAAAGATTTGCAATGCTTTTTCTAAAGGAACTTCTATTGTTCTTCTTTATAATTCCACGTATCAATTTGTAACTTGCCATCTGCTGCGCTAATGTTCAAATTATTAAAATATGGATACGTGGTTTTAATTTATATCAAAGAGCCTGTGCAATGAAAATGCCAACATAAAAAGCCGCCTGTAGTGTCACCTGTTGATGCTGGTTTCTACCGGTTATCTCTACTGGACTCGCGGCGAGATGCATTACAGCAACGCCGCTGGCTTCGCTAAAAAAATTGCCGAGTTGTACCCGATTGATGCGACCACCGATATGCGCAGCTGGGCAAAACCCCGGTCTATATTCTGCATTTAAAGCTTGATGGTTCTACAACAGATATCCCGGCTGGCTATCTGGCGGTGATACAAAAAATACAGGTCTGGGGTGATTTGACGCTATCCTTATCGGACGAATGATATACGCGGAAAAAGGAAAAGCGGAATCAGGTGCCATCGAAGCTGATGCCATATCTCGCGAAATCTTTGACCCAACGCTATGAGCCATTAGCACTAAGCACTAAACGGTTATCTATTACCCATTTCGGAATTGGCCTGTTTAATTCAGCAGGAACAGGAAATTCACCAGGCTTAAAAAAGCCCCGGCAGCAAAACTGCGCGTGATGGTGGTTCAATACGTTCAGGAAGAAAGTACATTTTCGATGTTTTGTGCGGTGGCCAAGTAGAAATTCCTGACGACATCGCGCTGCGCATTGGTGCAAATCGCTTCGGCGTGTGCCGATGCGGCGACCAACATAACAATTTCAATGAACAACTTCGTTGCTCCTGGCACTAGATGTGTGGGTTTTGAATGCTGATTCCACAGATACCGACTTTCACGGTATGATGATATTCGAGAAAATGGACTGGGCAGACAATGTTATCGAGGTGCTGCTTATGTTAAGGGTTGTCCGTTACCAGCCCTCAACCACAGACCGATCAGGATACAGCAACACGCTGCGGGCAGGTATCGGACAACCCTTAACAAAAGGAGAAGTTAGTGAACGGCTGATTTGTGTGGAACAAGCCGTTTAAATTTTAGTGTTATTGACGATGTCATTAAACTTCTGACAATCAAATTACAGCACATCGAAACAGGGTGATGGCACCTCTTAAGCCGTTACATTGTATGTGCTAGATATTACACAAGGGGCGTAAATGACACTTCTAGAAGAAATAAAAGCTCGAGTTAAAGAATTTAAGACTGACGGGTATCCAATGTCGATTGGTGAGATTTTAAATCTCTACGAGAACGACGAAATGATCATTAACCCAAATTTCCAAAGATTTTTTCGTTGGAAAGCGAGCCAGAAATCACGTTTTATTGAATCGATATTTTTAGGCATACCCACCCCTTCAATTTTTGTATATCAGAGGGAGGACGGTGTTTGGGAGCTGGTTGATGGATTGCAAAGAATTTCTACCATTCTCGAGCTTGTTGGGAAGCTAAAGGCCAGCGGAGGCGGACTGATGCCTCCACTCCAATTAACTGCAACAAAGCTACTCCCTAGCCTTGAGGGCTGTAAATGGGAAGGTTCTGGCCCAGAAGACCCAAAGCAAATTCCCAAATCGCTTCAACTTGACTTCAAGCGCTCAAAAATTAAAGTTGAGATCATCCAGAAGGAGTCGGATGCGAACGCCAAGTTTGAAGTATTTCAACGTTTGAATACGGGAGGGACATTTTTGTCTGAGCAGGAAGTTAGAAACTGCCTCCTCATTATGTTGAATTTACCGGCATTTGAATGGTTGGAATCGGTTAGTCACTTTGACAAATTTGAGGGGTGCCTGCCACTAACTGAACGTGCAACCGATGAAAGATACGATATGGAGCTTGCTCTAAAGTACTTTGCCTTATCGCGAAGCGAATTGGGTGGCCGGGATGTTTCTGAATTTTTAACTGATAATATTGAAACGCTCTTCGTCGAACAAAACATTGCAACTCCTCATGAAAAGGCACGATTTGAAAAGCTATTTACCTTGTTGTTTAACGCAACAGAGGATTCAACGTTCCGCAAGTACAAAGAACAAAAGTTTCAAGGTCGATTTCTTGATTCCGCATTTGAACCTATTGCGGTTGGACTAGGAGCCAATTTGGACTCTTACGATGAAAACGATTCGCAAGACATTGCACTTGTTGCAGCTAAGATTAAGGAGCTATGGGATTTACCAGTTATGTTAGCTAACGTTGGTTCCGGTTCAAATGCAAAAGTTCGAATTCCACGCTTAGTAGCTCTTGGGCGAGAACA
>PLYB01000133.1 GCA_003151655.1 Gallionellaceae bacterium
CTGTCCTGAGCCTGTCGAAGGAGGATGGGGGAAATCGCCAAACAGATTGAACACACTTCCCGCCGCCCCCGTCTTCGGATCGGATGCGCCGAACACCACTCGGGCTATGCGCGCATGGAACATCGCACCGGCACACATCACACAGGGCTCCAGAGTAACGAACAGTTCGCAGCCCACCAAACGATAGTTGCCGATCCGTTGCGCCGCATCGCGTAATGCAGCGATCTCCGCATGAGCAGTTGGATCATGGCGTGAAATGGGCGCATTGCTACCCCGCCCGACGATTATTCCATCTTTCACCACGACTGCGCCTACGGGTACTTCGTCTGCAAGTGCTGCCTGTTGCGCTAACAGCAACGCCTCGCGCATGTAATTTTCGTCATTCAAAGCGGGGGGATTTTGACCGAACTGCATGAATATATTTCTGATTGCTTTCAGGGAAGAGAACCCTAGCACAAGTGGCAAAATTTGGCGAGATAAGGAAATGCTTGCCTTGCACGATTATTTTGTCAACAATGGCAACATCGAGAGTAACAAAAATTTAACTCAATAATGTTTTCATTACGCGTACTTTCACCGGAGTTCATTTGATGTTGAATCAGGCTGCACCAGATTTCACCTTACCGGCAACCAGTAATCAGACTTTTACGCTTTCTTCCGTTCGCGGCAAACCGTTAGTGATCTANNTCTACTTCTATCCCAAGGACAATACGCCGGGATGTACAGCCGAAGCGCAGCAGTTCCGCGACCTTTATCCCGATTATAAAGAGGCGGGATGTGAGGTCGTCGGCATCTCGCGCGACAGCATCAAATCGCATGAGAATTTCAAAGCCAAATTCACCCTGCCTTTTGAGTTGCTCTCTGATGCAGATGAAACGGCTTGCAATATCTTCGGCGTGATGAAACAAAAGATGATGTACGGCAAACAGGTACGCGGCATTGAGCGCAGCACCTTCGTACTCGACGCAAAAGGCATCATCCGCAAGGAGTGGCGAGGATTGAAAGCCGATGGTCATGCCCAGGAAGTTCTCTCATTCGTAAAAACTCTGTAAGGAACATTATGGTAACTCGCAAAGCAGCTCCCAGCAAAAGAAGTACCGATACCAAACTGTTCGTACTCGACACCAACGTGCTGATGCATGACCCGACCAGCTTGTTTCGTTTTGAAGAGCATGATGTCTACTTGCCCATGTTTGTGCTTGAGGAGTTGGACAACAACAAAAAAGGCATGACCGAAGTCGCGCGCAATGCGCGTCAGGCCAGTCGCTATATGGATGGTCTGATCACTGAAGGTGTCAGCATCGAAGAAGGAGTGTCGCTGCAAGCATTGGGCAACAAAAATGCAACGGGTCGTTTGTACCTGCAAACGGAATTTATCGACCATCAATTACCGGAAAATCTTGCCAATGGCAAAGCGGACAACGCCATTCTGGGCGTGGTCATGTNNATGCGCATCAAGGCGCGTGCGTTGGGGCTGGAAGCGCAGGATTATTTCAACGACAAGGTACTGGAAGATACCGATCTGCTTTACACCGGCATGAAGCAATTGCCAGCCGACTTTTGGGAAAAAAATGGCAAAGACATGCAGTCCGGCCTGCAAGGAGGGCACACCTTCTATCACCTGACCGGCCCGCTGTGCCGCGATATGCTGGTAAACGAGTTCGTCTATCAGGAAGGCGACACCCCGTTTTACGCAGTCGTTGCCGCGCAGGAAAACAATGCCGCCACTTTGCGCACGCTCACCGATTACACCCACACCAAGAATTCCATCTGGGGTATCACCGCACGCAACCGCGAACAGAATTTCGTGCTCAATTTGCTGATGAATCCGGAGATTGATTTCGTTACCTTGCTCGGCCAAGCCGGAACCGGCAAGACCCTGCTCACTCTGGCTGCCGGGTTGATGCAGACGCTGGAAAGCAAGCTATATTCCGAAATCATCATGACCCGCGTTACTGTTCCGGTGGGCGAAGACATCGGCTTCCTGCCCGGCACGGAAGAAGAAAAAATGTCGCCGTGGATGGGCGCGCTGGACGACAATCTGGACGTGCTGAACAAAGCCGACGAAGAAGGCGGTGACTGGGGCAGAGCCGCCACACGCGACCTGATTCGTTCACGCATCAAGATCAAATCGCTCAACTTTATGAGGGGACGCACCTTCCTCAATAAATATCTCATCATCGACGAAGCGCAGAACCTCACGCCGAAGCAGATGAAAACGCTCATCACCCGCGCCGGCCCCGGCACCAAGGTGGTGTGCATGGGTAACATCGCGCAGATCGACACGCCCTACCTCACCGAAGGCAGCTCCGGCCTGACTTATGTGGTGGATCGCTTCAAAGGCTGGGCGCATAGCGGGCACGTCACGCTGCAACGCGGCGAACGTTCGCGTTTAGCCGATCACGCGGCTGAAGTGCTTTAATACAAACTCACCACAGAGGCACAGAGGAAATCAAAAGCAAGCCATTCTTCTGACTTTGATTTCTCTGTGCCTCTGTGTCTCTGTGGTAAAAGGTTTTAACTATGACAACAAATCCGCTCGATAAAACTGATGCACAGTGGCGCGAAGAGCTGACACCGGATCAGTACGAAGTCTGCCGTGAATGCGGCACTGAGCCTGCTTTTACCGGTGAATACTGGGACTGCCACGACATCGGCATTTACCGCTGTGTTTGCTGCGGCACGCCACTATTCGATTCGGAAACCAAATTCGAGTCAGGTACCGGCTGGCCGAGTTTCTGGCAACCGATCTCCGAAGAATCGCTGATTTTTAGCGAAGATGACCCGCTCGGCATGGATCGCGTCGAAGTAAGCTGCGCCAAGTGCGATGCTCATCTGGGCCACGTATTTGAAGACGGCCCGGACCCAACTGGCTTGCGTTACTGCATTAACTCCGCCTCGCTGGCACTCGACAGAAATTAGACATCCGCTTATTCCGTGTGGATAATGCATTCCCATGAAAATCCTTTTCGACATCTTCCCCGTCATTCTGTTCTTTGTTGTATTCAAATTGTTCGGTGTGTACCCAGCTACAACGGCAGCCATTGCCGCGACCGTGGCACAAGTCGCCTGGGTGAAATGGCGACACGGTAAAGTAGACACCACCCTATGGGTGAGCCTCGGCATCATCGTGGTCTTTGGCGGTGCGACCCTGCTGACGCACAACGAGAACTTCATCAAATGGAAGCCAACCGTACTCTATTGGTTCTTCGCCTCGGCCATCCTGTTCTCGCGGGCATTTCTGGACAAAAATCTAATGCGCATGCTATTGCATGGAAAAATTGAATTACCCGACCAAGTTTGGCAAAAACTCAACTATGCATGGAGCGCTTTCTTCACTGTGTTGGGATGCCTCAATCTTTACGTCGCCTTCAACTACAGCATGGATACTTGGGTCGACTTCAAGCTGTTTGGCACGACCGGCATGATGCTGATATTTATTTTGCTGCAAGCCGCTTTCCTGTCGAAACACATAAAAGAAGATAAAAAAGAAAGTTGAGCCATAATGTTATATGCCATTATTGGACACGATGTCGCCGACAGTCTGGAATTACGCAAAGCCGCGCGCCCCGCGCATGTAACGCGTCTGCAAACATTGCAAAATGAAGGCCGACTGTTGTTGGCGGGGCCATTTCCCGCCGTTGATGCCAACGATCCCGGCGCTGCCGGCTTTACAGGCAGCTTGATCGTGGCTGAATTCGCCACCTTGGGCGATGCACAGGCTTGGGCAAATGCCGACCCGTATGTTAGCGCCGGGGTTTATCAACACGTGACCGTAAAGCCATTCAGAAAAACCCTTCCCGCCTGACTGACGCAAAAATACCGGGAATACCGTTTGTGATGCACACGCCTTGCGTTTACATCATTTAACATTGCCAAATCGGCGTTAACAACTCATCTTCGCTAGCTGTGATATATTTCGCCTTCGGGCCGTTGACGCAACGACACAAATTACGTGCTGAATAGCTTTGATGCTTAAACAAATTTATCTAATTTTCTAAGGACAAAACGATGCTAAAACCATCCAACATTGCAGCAATAGCAATACTTGCAGCGATCACCGCCAACACGGTTAATGCGGTAGAGAATAATGCGGCAGACAAAGTTTCCGCACCGGATAGCAATATCAGTGTAACCGTTAATAAAAAGCCCATTCCTCAAGCGCGCATCGACCTGCGTATCAAAGCAGCAACCCAGCAAGGCCAGCCAGATAGCCCGGAGTTGCGCAAAGCGGTTCGTGACGACCTGATTAACCTCGAAGTGATTGCGCAAGAAGCGGTCAAAAAAGGGCTGGATTCACAACCTGAAGTTGTTCAGCAAATTGAACTGGCCAGACAAAGTGCTTTGGCCGGTGCCTTCGTGCAGGACTACGCCAAGAGCCACCCTATTGCAGAAGCCGCAATCAAGCAAGAATATGACAATCTGAAATCTCATCTCGGCGACAAAGAGTACAAGGTTGCGCATATTCTGGTGGATAACGAAAAAGACGCTCAAGCGATCTCCGCTGCTCTTCAGAAAAAAGGCAGCAAGTTCGACAAAATCGCCAAAGAGAAATCCAAAGATCCCGGCTCCAAAGATAAAGGTGGCGAACTTGGCTGGACAGTTCCTTCCAATTTCGTGCAACCGTTCCACGAAGCCATCCTGAAGCTTAATAAAGGCCAAGTTAGCGCCCCGGTACAAACTCAATTCGGCTGGCATGTTATCAAGCTGGAAGATGTGCGCGAATTGAAAGCGCCCGAGTTTGAAGCTGTAAAAGCCAATCTGGAAAGACGCCTGCAACAACAGTCAATTCAGGATGCCATCAAAGCGCTGCGCGCGAATGCGGATATCAAGTAATCGTATTCACTACTTGTAAAAATGGCGACCTGCGGGTCGCCATTTTTATTTATGCATTCGCAACAAACTCAGGCAAACAGATTCACTAACCCGTCTAGTCCCACAAAATTAAAGGCGTAACCGGCTTGCGTGCGCACGATAGGTTTTGCATGGTAGGCGATGCTGGAACCCGCTTGCGCCATCATTTTGAGGTCATTCGCACCGTCCCCGATCGCGATGACTTGCTCGGCATGCAGATCAAGTTCAACACGCGTGTGATTCAGCAAATCCGCCTTGGCTTGCGCATCAACGATGTCACCTAGCACCTGCCCGGTGAGTTTACCGTCGATAACTTCCAGCGTATTGGCATGCGCGAAATCGAGACCAAGGCGCGCCTTTAACCGTTCGGTAAAGAAGGTAAATCCGCCGGAAACCAGCAGTGCCTTAATGCCATGCTTTTTCAGTTCCGCCAGCATGATCTCCGCGCCCGGATTCAATTGCAGACGCTCATCGTAAACACGTTGCAATGCGCCCTCATCCAAACCTGCCAACAAAGCCACTCGGCGACGCAAACTCTCGGCGAAATCAATCTCGCCGCGCATTGCCGCTTCGGTAATAGTCGACACTTGGGGCTTCAAACCTTGCATGTCCGCAATTTCGTCGATGCACTCGATACTGATCAGTGTCGAATCCATATCCATCACGACCAGACCGAAATCGGAGAGATGCAAACTGGAACGCACAAAACCGTAATCGAGCTGATGTTCATAGCAATACGCCGCCACACCGTCATGCGGCTTCGCATCATGCAAGCGATAGGCATGTGCGCCGAGCTGCTCAATACGCGAAGCCAGCGACAAACTGGCAAGGCGATCCAAATAAGCGGCGGGAATCTCGTGTAGAGCTTGGACAATGAGGTTCATATTAATATTCAGGCGTGATTCAATCAAAATCGAAAGCGCTGCATTTTAATTCAAGCGGGCGATGTTATCCCAAAATATTGATGCGCCACTTGAACCACTGCCAAACAAGCATGCCAAGGTGCGGCCTCTGGTAAAATCGCGCCGCCCCCGCCCCTTTGCCTCTTTAGAATAGCGCCATGACCCCAACTGCAACAAAAACCAATTTGCACCCGCGCAATCTGCATCGGGGGCGTTACGACTTCGCGCAACTCATTGCCAGCAGCCCGGAGTTGGCAGCGTTTGTGGCGTTGAATGAGCACGGCAACGAGTCGATCAATTTCGTTGATCCGGCTGCCGTAAAAGCGCTCAATCGCGCACTGTTGTTGCATTATTACGGCATCAAGGATTGGGATGTTCCCGCACAATATCTGTGCCCGCCAATTCCAGGACGTGCAGACTATTTGCATTATCTCGCCGACCTGCTGAGCGAGAGCAATGGCGGCAATATTCCGCGCGGCAAATCGGTACGCGTGCTCGATATCGGTGTAGGTGCGAATTGCATCTATCCGCTCATCGGGCACGCCAGCTATGGTTGGCAGTTTGTCGGCACGGAGGTCGATGCAATTGCTTTGAAAAATGCACAAGGTATTCTGGATGCGAATCAGTTAAGCGATGCCGTTGAGTTACGTTTACAGCCCTCCCCCACGGCAATTTTTGCCGACGTGACCTACGCCGATGAATTCTTCGACCTCACCCTGTGCAACCCGCCCTTCCATGCCTCCCTAGCCGAAGCCAGACAAGGCTCACAGCGCAAATGGAAAAATCTCGGCAAAGAAAACAACAAACACAAAAATCCCGTGCTGAACTTCGGTGGACAAAGCTTGGAACTATGCTGCGATGGCGGCGAAGAAGCGTTCGTTACTCGCATGATCGAAGAAAGCACATCGGGACGCGACAACTGCCTGTGGTTCACCAGCATGATCTCCAAGTCATCCAGCTTGCCTCATGTGTACCGTGCTTTGAAATACGCCGGTGCGACAGACAACCGCACCATAGAAATGTCCCAAGGCCAGAAAAAAAGCCGCATCCTGGCTTGGACATTTATGGATAAGCAACGGCAACGGGATTGGTGGAATGGTATTGAATCGCAGACTCCTTGACTGATAGTTTGAATCCCACTATTGTTTGCCCTGATCCTTTTTAAGGAATAAGCCATGTCACCCATACTTGCAGAACTACAGGCACAAGCCAAGCAACTAGGCTCAGAAGAGCGAGCTCAACTCGCCAGTTTTCTGCTCGAAACCCTAGAACCAAGCGATAGCGGCGATGTCAGCCAAGCATGGGAAGCTGAAATCAAAACACGTTGGGCAGAAATTGAACGCGGTGATGTTAAATTGATTCCCGCCACGGAAGTATTTGCAGATATCCGCCGCAAGCTTTCGTGAAACAACCGCAGTTTCATCCCAAGGCTCGTACTGAATTTGAAAGATCAGCGCTCTTCTACGCTGGAAAATTTCCGGGATTGGGGTTGGAATTCGCTAGCGAAGTTCAAGCCGCAGTTGAGTTTATATTTTCTCACCCGGAAGCTGGCGCACCAGTTTCAGAAGGATTCCGCCGCATGGTCGTCCGCCGGTTTCCATATTCAGTCATCTATCGCAGCAAAAATGAACAAATCTACATCATCGCCGTAGCCCATCAGCGGCGGCATCCGAATTATTGGAATGATCGGGAATGAGTATTGCACAGAAGCGTGCCCTCCCTACCTGACTAAGGATTTCGACCTACGAATTATTTTATGAAAGTAAGTGCACTACGGATAAATTCGGAGCCAATGAAATGTAATTTTCCGCTACTTGCAGTTCCTCTAGTTACTAAACCTATAAAGAACACGTAGCCTTTGTTACGGCAAAATATTGGTGAACCACTTAGTCCATTGAAATCCGTTTCGGATGGAATGCCTTCCATTGTATACAAACCTTCACAAAGTGAAGATTTAGCGAGGTTTCCTGTACGAATTAGCATCAGTTCGTTTATTTTATTATTGTCCCAGTCATATCTATCATTGCTAAATGGGAAACCGGCTACGAGTATTTCTACACCTATTGGAACTTTGCTAGCGGGGAAAGACCAGCGCTCAAAATTCCACGAGTACAGGTCTTTGTTGGACTCTTGGGTAAACAAAGCATCATCAATCTCGAACAAAATAAAATCATCAACCTCATCTTTATTTTCGGGATCATCAAAGGATGGGGTAAAGGCTCTTTTTATGGGCAAGGCCATACCCGTATTAGGCATCAGTATTCTAGTGTGGCGACAATCAGCTTTGGGGTTTTCTATAACATGCTTGGCAGTGATTGCGAAAACATTCCCCTTGTAATTTAGTAAAAACGACGAGCCAAATCCCCATATGTAATCATCTGGGCTTGCCGAAAAACAGATTGGTCGCGTGCCAGTAGCAACAATCATGAGCACTTCTTCTGGAGTAAGAAATCTTTCATGCATTTCCATATTTCTATCGCTCATTATTTATTGAACTTTACGAATACCTACCCCAGCTCCCCAAAGAACTTCTTAACCGCCAACACCCGCTGCTGCAAATCCTCGTGCTTGATTTCAATCCTTAACTTGTCCGGCCCGTTCATCTTAATATAGCGCCGACTCTGGATCATGGTGATAATCTTCATCGGATCAATGGGCGGATTGGGGACGAACTGGATGACAATCGCTTCCGAAGACGCATCCACTTTGCTGATGCCGAGCGGTTTGGCGAGGATGCGCAGGCGGTGGCTGTCGAGCAGGGTTTGGGCTGGTTCGGGTAACAGTCCGAAGCGGTCGATTAGCTCCTGATGCATTTCGTCCAGGTCTTCTTGCGTGTTGCAATTCGCCAGACGTTTATAGATGACGAGGCGCTGGTGGATGTCGCCGCAGTAGTCGTTCGGCAGCAGTGCTGGTGTGTGCAGGTTGATCTCGGTGGTGACACCCAGTGGGTGCGCCATGTCCGGCTCGTGGCCTTGTTTGAGTGAGGCGATGGCGGCGGCGAGCATATCGTTGTAGAGACTAAAACCGATCTCCTGCATTTCGCCGCTTTGCGATTCGCCCAGCACTTCGCCTGCGCCGCGTATTTCCAAGTCATGCATGGCGAGGAAGAAACCGCTGCCCAATTGCTCCATCGCCTGAATGGCTTCGAGACGCTTCTTCGCCTGCGCGGTGAGACCTTCCATGTTGTCCACCAGCAAATAGGCATAGGCTTGATGGTGCGAGCGCCCGACGCGTCCGCGCAACTGGTGCAACTGCGCAAGGCCGAAGCGGTCGGCGCGGTTCATGATGATGGTGTTGGCGGTAGGAACGTCAATTCCCGTCTCAATAATCGTGGTGCAGAGCAGCACGTTGAAGCGCTGATGGGTAAAGTCGCGCATCACGCCTTCCAGATCGCGTTCGCCCATCTGGCCGTGAGCTACGCGAATACGCGCTTCCGGCAGCAGCGTTTCCAACTTCTCCAGCATGTTGTTGATGGTATCGACTTCGTTGTGCAGGAAATACACCTGNNNNTGGCGGTGAGCGTGAGCACATCGACTTCGGCGCGTAGCGCTTTCAATCTTTCTTTTTGCTGCACGCCGAAGCGATGTTCTTCATCGAGAATGACCAAACCCAAGTTGTGGAACTTCACATCTTTTTGAATCAGCTTGTGCGTGCCGATAACGATGTCCAGCTTGCCATCCGCCAAGTCCTTCAGTGATTGCGTTACCTCTTTGGTAGAGCGGAAGCGCGACAACTCAGCAATCTTTATCGGCCAATCGGCGAAGCGTGTGGAGAAGTTTTGGAAGTGCTGTTCGGCCAGCAGCG
>PLYB01000339.1:0-5084 GCA_003151655.1 Gallionellaceae bacterium
ACTGGAAACTGCGCGGCTGGAAAACCGCCGACAAGAAACCGGTGAAGAACGAAGATTTGTGGCGCAGACTGGATGAAGCGGTAGCGCGTCACAAGATCGAATGGATTTGGGTCAAAGGCCATGCGGGACATCCCGAAAACGAACGTGCCGATGTGTTGGCGAATCGCGGCGTGGAAGATATATTGAATTCCAAATAATCAGTTCCCTCCTCCTTGCAGGGGGAAGGGGCTAATGATTCCCGATGGATATATCTTGAATTGAACGGAAAAGAAAAATGAAGCAAATCGTACTGGACACTGAAACCACCGGGCTGGATCACAAACAGGGTCACCGCATCATCGAAGTGGCGGCGATTGAATTGAACGGACGCAAAGTTTCCGAGCGCAATTTCCATCGTTACCTCAACCCCGAGCGCGACATCGACGAAGGGGCGGCGGCAGTCCACGGCTTGACGCTGGATCGTTTGCAGGACGAACCCAAGTTTGCCGAAATTGCTCCCGCTTTATTGGAGTTCATCGGCGATGCCGAGCTCATCATTCACAACGCCCCGTTCGATATGGGATTTTTGAATGCCGAGCTGGCACGAATGGGTTTGCCGCCATTGCAAAACAAAGTGATCGACACGCTCAAGGTGGCGAAAGAGCTTCATCCCGGCAAGAGAAATAACTTGAATGCGTTGTGTGATCGTTACTTCATCGACAATTCGCATCGTACTTTGCACGGCGCTTTGCTGGACACCGAGTTGCTCGCCGAAGTTTATCTGGGCATGACACGCGGTCAGGAAAGCTTGCTTGGGGATGACGAAACAGAAGAAGAGCCACAAACGCTATCGGCTTCCGGTGAGGTTATCCGCATGAGCGTGCGTGTTTTGGCCGCCTCTGAGGAGGAGTTGGCGATACATGCTGGGCAGCTCGCGGATATCGACAAGGCCAGCAAAGGCGCTTGTGTATGGAAACAACTGGAAGAGCAGGCGTGAAGGCAGCTTCGCCGCCAGCTTCAAATCTCACCTCTGTTGATGTCGCGATTATTGGCGCAGGCGCATCCGGCCTGATGTGCGCCATTGAGGCTGGCAAGCGTGGCCGCTCGGTAGTCTTATTAGATCACTCGCACAAACTGGCGGAGAAAATACGCATCTCCGGCGGCGGCCGCTGCAATTTCACCAACCTCAACACCAAGGCCGATTGTTACCTTTCCCAAAATCCGCATTTCTGCCGCTCCGCTCTGGCGCGCTTTACCCCGCAACATTTCATTGCCTTGCTGCAAAAACACGGCCTGAACTACAGCGAGAAAACGCTGGGGCAGTTGTTTTGCGACGACGGCTCGGAAGCAATCATCAAGATGCTGAAGGAGGAATGCGATGCGGCGGGCGTGAAGCTATTGCTGTCGTGCGACATTACGGAGATTCAACATTCCCCTCACCCGCAGGCGGGAGCACCAAAGGTAGGCAATCCGCTAGGGGGGAGGGAATATCAGATAAACACCACTCGCGGAAACTTCCGCGCAACTTCTCTGGTAATCGCCACTGGCGGGCTTTCCATTCCCAAGATTGGCGCAACACCCTTTGGCTATAAGGTCGCCGAACAGTTCGGCATTCCCATGACCAAGCTGCACGCAGGCCTTGTGCCACTCACTTTTCATCCCGAAGAGTGGGCTGCCTATGCTGAACTGGCGGGTATTTCGGTCGAGGCGGTGGTGAGTTGCGGCAAGCAGACATTTCGAGAAAGCGTGCTGTTCACCCATCGAGGCCTGAGCGGCCCGGCCATTCTGCAAATCTCCTCTTACTGGGAACAAGGCCAAGCGCTGCACATCGACCTGCTGCCCGAGCACGACATGCGGCAAGTTTTCAGCGAGCAGCGCAGTAGCCGCATGATGCTGGATAATTTCCTCACCCAATATCTGCCAAAACGTTTCGCTGAAGTGTGGTGCCAGCAATTTGCCGAAAATAAACCGCTCAATCAGTATTCAGAAAAAGCGTTAATCGCGCTAGCTAACCAATTGCATAATTGGCATATTGTTCCAACTGGAACCTTGGGATACAGTAAAGCCGAAGTTACTTGCGGCGGCGTTGATACTCAGGCTCTTTCGTCCAAGACCATGCAGGCCAACAATGTGCCGGGTTTGTTTTTCATCGGTGAAGTAGTAGATGTCACCGGGCAACTGGGCGGTTACAATTTTCAATGGGCTTGGGCTTCGGGCTTTGCCGCAGGGCAGGCGGTTTAACCCAGAAAAAGCAGTTAGCCACAGAGACCAAAGAGACCACAGAGAAAAAAAGAACGGTTGTAACACAAGAGTGATTCGCCGTTTGGGTGATGCTGCGGAATTGGGGTAACTCACGTCTCTCTCTGTGTNNAAACCGAACTCAAGCTGCGCATTGCTCCGGAACACTTGGAGCGCCTCAAACGTCATCCGTTTTTACGCTCGCTTTCCAGCGAGCGCGCTACCACGCGCAAACTCTACAGCGTTTATTTCGATACCCCGGATTTGCAGTTGCATCACGACAGAATGGCCTTGCGTCTGCGTCTGGTGGGAAAACGATGGTTGCAAACGCTGAAAGGCGGCGGGGGAGTACAGGCGGGTTTGCATCAACGCAATGAATGGGAGACTCCGGTTGCAGGCGAGCAACTTGATTTCGCCGCGCTCGAAGCTGTGGGCGCAACCCACCTGTCACCGGGTTTGCAGAAAACCGTGCAACCGCTTTTCGTTACTGACTTTACCCGCAGCATTCGTCTGCTGAATTTTGAAGGTGCACAGATCGAGCTGGGTTTGGATAGTGGGGAGATTCGCACCGGGAAACTTAATTATCCCATCTCTGAATTGGAGCTTGAACTCAAATCCGGCGTGCCATTGCAGCTTTTTCGCTTGGCGCTGAAATTACTTGAAATCGTCCCGCTGGAAATCGAAACCACCAGCAAAGCAGAATACGGTTATCGGCTGCACGTTCCGGTCAAGCCCTCTGTATCTAAAGCAAAAATGCCAGAATTGGATGCGCATACTCCGGTGGCGGAAGCGCTGCAAAGCATGATTTGGTCATGCCTTTTCCACCTGCAAGCCAATGTGCCGGGTGCCGTAAAAAAAGAGGATGATGAATATCTGCATCAGGTTCGCGTCACATTGCGTCGTCTGCGCGTGGTATTGGATATGACGGCGAAGCATCGTGCCGATGCCGAGTTGGACGCTTTGCGCGACTTGATCGCTGAACTTGGCTTAGCGCTTGGACGTTCCCGGGAATGGGATGTATTCGTCACTGAAATTTTGCCATCGGTGCTGCCAAAGGATGTAGAGGAATTGAAGGAGCTTTTAGTTGAGAGCGAAAAACGTCGCCAGAAATGTCATCAACTCGTTTATGCCGCTTTGCAAACTGTCGATTTCCAACGGCTGCTGCTGCGCTTCGGTGCTTGGATGAATGGTGAATATTGGAGCGAATTCCGCAAGTCCGCAAATCTGCTACATTTTGCCGAACACGCTTTGGGCAGGCACGAGCAAAAGTTTCGTCGACGCGGGGAGTGTATCCAAGGCGATGCGAATAACGAGCAACTTCACAAACTGCGCATCGCCTGCAAAAATCTGCGCTATAGCACCGAGTTGCTGGCTTCCCTACATGAAGCCAGCAATTCAAAAAAACAATTGAATTTATTGGCTAAATTACAAGATACCTTAGGCAAACTCCACGACAATGCAGTGGCACTCCAATTACTGGATGAATTGGAACAAGTTACGCACCATGAGAATATCGTGTTGATCCGTGATGGTATTGAACACAATCATGCGAAATATCTGAAGGAATTGCGCAAGGAATGGAAAAGTTTTGGTTTATCTCAACTCGTTTAACTCATAACCTAATGATCAGAATGCTTGACTCATTTTTTTGGGATGCATGTTATGTCAGTTAGCTAACTTAATTTATTTCTCATGAATAAAAAATCAACGCACAAACGGGATAGCCTGCTTGAAGCAGCCGACAAACTTGTGCACTTGCAAGGGTTTCATGAAACAACCTTGGCTGATATTGCGGCACAGGCGGGCGTTCCCTTGGGTAATTTGTATTACTACTTCAAAACCAAAGAGGAATTGGGATCGGCCATCATTACTCGACGAGCAAATTACTACAACGATTTGATTGTTGAGTGGGGTAGACAAGCTGACCCCAAATCCAAAATCGCTGCATTTTTAGACTATGTGGAGGGTCGGCGCGAGCATTTATCACGTAGCGGCTGCCCCATTGGAAGTTTGTCTCAAGAGTTGCACAAAGGGGATAGCGGATTCTTGGCCAAGCAAGCGACGGCAATATTTACCGAACAACTTAACTGGTTGGAGCGGCAGTTTTTAGCTTTGGGTTGTAATGATGCCTCTGCGGATTATGCCTTACATCTCTTGTCGGCAATGCAAGGTGCTGCATTGCTGACCAATACGTTTGGCGATTCCAGATTGATTCAGCGTGAAGTTGCTCGGCTAAGGGAATGGGTCACGGCATTGTAACAATCTGGACGAACTTTGAGGAACGACAGTCATGATGCAGGAAATAATGGGGTTTGTCTGGCCAATGATGGCTGCTTCCGCAGAAGGTATGATGTGGTTTTGGCTCATTGTCATCTTGCTTATTATCGGCAGAGGAAAAATTTTACCCTCTGAAAAATCGGTCATCATTGAACGCACGGGGCAATATAAAATGCATCTTGCGCCGGGACTTAATCTTGCCCAGCCTTTGGTAGAGGCAATAGCCAATAAGGTTCCTTTGCGAGAAGTCGCCAGCCAGAATGACTTGTTATTCCGTTTCGAAGTTCGAGACAAAAATGTTGCCTCTCGCAAGCACCCCTTCTATCTTTTGGAGGTTTCCTCGCTAAACGGGCACTTATCGTTTGAAGCCAGACCAGCTCCGCAAGAGCCTGTTCTTCCCAATACTCAGCCGCATGAATACAGCGGCCAGACAATAATGGACGAGGTTGAAAACGCAATTCATTCGGTAGCAAAACTGTTGGGAATTGCTTTGAATAGGGTTAACTAGTGGAAACTGCAGGAAAATGTGGATGGCTCAGAATCAAATCCGCGTATTTAACCTAGAAAAAGCAGTTGTCCACGAAAGGCAC
>PLYB01000339.1:5094-5377 GCA_003151655.1 Gallionellaceae bacterium
ACCGAACGAATGTAACCTTCTGTTTCGTTCCGTGCCTTTCGTATTTTTCGTGGATGAATTGCCGATTTATGTTTCATTCTCCCCCTTGAGTTCCAACTGTGCCCCCTCCCGCGCAAGCAGGGCAGATTTTCTATCAGCTCCCCAACGATAGCCGCCTATTTCCCCAGTTTCACGGATAACGCGATGGCAGGGGATAAGCAAGGCGATGTTATTTTTGCCAATCGCCGTACCGACGCTACGACATGCTTTAGGAACACCTGCTTCTTTTGCAAGTTGCGTGTAG
>PLYB01000247.1 GCA_003151655.1 Gallionellaceae bacterium
TCTGGAAGGCGATGCCGTCAATCACAGAAATTATATCCACGATCTTGCGGGAAGATTCGTTGATGGAGCTCATCGTCGTGACTACTTTACCCACGACTTCTCCGCCTTGACGCGCAATACCAGATGCGCCTGATGCCAATTGATTAGCTTGCTTTGCATTCTCCGCATTCTGTTTCACTGTCGCGGTGAGTTCCTCCATGCTGGCGGCGGTTTCTTCCAGACTTGATGCTTGTTCTTCGGTGCGTTGTGACAGGTCGGTGTTGCCGGAGGCAATTTCTTTGGAGGCGGTGCCGATGGAGTCAACCGACACTTTGATTTCATCGACCAGCTTCCTGAGGTTGTCGACAGTGGCGTTCACGCCTGCACCGGTTTGTCCGAACAAGCCCGGATAATCCTTGGTGATGGTCTGGGTCAGGTCGGCATCGGCCAGAGCCTGCGCCACACGCATCACATCGCGCAGTCCGGTATCAGTCACATCGGAGAGTTGGTTGAGCAGTTCAGACAGAGTTTTGGTGTAGCCAACTTTGCCGTTCATGTCCATCTTGGTGGAGAAGCTACCGCGTAAGGCGGCATCCTCAACGATGTTTTTAATCTCTTCGACGATCTTGCTAAGTGCATCAACAGTACCGTTCACGCCATTCTTGGTTTGTCCAAATACGCCGGGGTAGTCTTTGGTGATCTTTTGCGACAGGTCGCCATTGGCCAAGGCCGTGGCGACGCGGGTCACATCGTCCATTGCTGTGCCTGTGATATTGGATAACTGGTTCAGCAACTCGGACAGCTCTTTGGTGTAACCGGCTTTGCCGTTCAGATCCATCTTGGTACTGAAGTTACCCCGGATCGCCGCGTCTTCGACGATGTTTTTAATCTCGGCGACAATCTTGCGCAGGCTGTCTTGCATGGTTTTCAGAGAATACAGTAGGCTGCTGCTATCACCCGGTTTGATTTCCAAGTCGATGGACAGGTCGCCTTGGGCGATTTTACCAACCGCTTGAGCTGCATAGTCCGGTTCGCCGCCCAATTGTTTCATCAGATTACGAATGATCCACAGAGCGATAAAGCCCGCCAGCAAAGTAGCAATAACCCCAAGGCCGATCATCAAGGTCATCGCACTTGCGTAACTTTCCTCGGATTTTTTTGCGCTCTCATTCATCAGCTGCGCCTGAAACGCACTCAAATCGTCCAGAGCCTTGATGTAGGCATTATTTGTAGGTGCGATCTGCCCGAGCAAAAAATCGATCGCCGCCTTGCGATCTTTCTTAATCAGTTCGAAATAAACCGTATATTTGTCACTCAATGCATTACGAGATTGAGCGATGACATTGAAAAGTTCCCGACCTTTTGGCAGAGATAAAAGTTTATCAAGTTTTATCAGACTCTCTGAGTTCTCTGTCTTGTTTTTGTCGAAAGTCTGACGGAATGCTTCTACTTTTACCGGGTCATCCACTAATACCATATTGCGCAATTGACGTGTGTTGTCCATGACTCTTTTGGTAACATCGGCAATAAGGGCAGTCGCAACATAGCGGTCTGAAACTATCTCCTGGGTTGCGCGGCTCATGCTGCCCATGACGGAAATTCCCATCACCAGAATCACCACCAGCATCGCAATAACCACACCAAATCCCAGCCACAAACGAGTGGCCACCTTCATATTTCCAATTGACATTTACACTTCTCCAAATTATTTACAGCCCGCTCATCAAAAATATATCACATGATGATATTATTACAACATGATATATAGTTGCGCGCAATATGGATTTGTATTTGATGATGGTTTGCGCTTAATATTACCCCTTCACTTTTCCAACCGGGAGATTGCCAATTAACAAAGCCCTTACCAAGAAAGAGTTTGAGACCCTTTCCGATTTTCGCTATCAATTGAGATGCTTTGTCCGTTTTAGTGAAGACCTGACACACAAATATGGCGTTACCAATCTGCAGTATCTCCTGCTGCTTCACGTTAAGGGATACGAAGGCAGGGAATGGGCAACCATCGGTGAACTTGCCGAGAGGCTTCAAACACAACATAACGGCGTGGTTGCTCTTGCTTCACGATGCGAGAAATTAGGACTGATATTCCGAAAGCGTGGAACGGTGGATAAACGCGAAGTAGAGATTCATCTCACAGCAGATGGCAACAAGCTGGTTAAAAAAATTGCCAGTTTGCATCGCAATGAATTACTGGGACTAAACGGCGCGTTCAAGGTACCGGGAACTCATGATTTCATTTCCGACAAATAGAGTTCGTGTCCACCCAGCATTAGCGCTGATATTTTTAAAACATCAGCGCTATTCTGTTTAAGCGTAACGAAAAATTTGAAATATCCCATCGGGGTTTGTCCTATGACATTGCCTAAGACATGGAATGGAATTTTACAGTGATGCCTGAACTGGAGTCGGGCTTAAATGCTCTGCGTATCTATCAGGCCTGTTCAAAGAAGTAATACGAGACTTGGGTGGATGCACTACTGGAGGGCGTTTAAAGCATCGCCCGCGTCAACATCTAGTTGCCGTGAGCAACGTCCCGGACTCGTAGGTTGACCAGATCACAACCTCGCAGTTTGCTGTCGATGTCCAAGTTAAATATTACCAGGTCACGAATACGTTTGCCGAGTTGCAGATGAATACGAATGGCCCAGATGTCCTTCAGCTTCAATGGCAGCCTCTTCCCGATCAGTTTGCTTTTATTCCATGGTTCGAGGGATTTAGAGATTTCCATTTCAGACTCCTTGTTGATTGAACGGAGTCTGATTCTGCGGCTTGGCTTCACTACTGTGGCATCCGCTTTGAGATATCCGTACACTATGAGTACTACCGACCAAAGCTTGTCAGTCGCGAGTGACCGTTGTCAGGCTACGAGTTCGCTGTACTTTTCTTATACCAAGATTATGAGGGGGCAATTGACTTAGGCGTGTTGCACCCGCATGATGGGGCTACAAGTTTATGGAACTAGCGATTAGCAAATGTTTTTCATTCAAATTTATTTATTTCTCGGTATTGTCATGGTCCTAGTCGTACTTTGGGATTTCAAAACTGTGCCAAAGACCGCAAGCCGTTATATAAAAAAGGCGGTGGATAAAGAAACCGGGGTTGCGCTAATCGTTCTAGCGATTCGAAATTTGGTGATAATGGCATCGTTAGCTTTTTTCCTCTGGCCAGCAATTATCTGGTGGGAAATTTTCGGAAACGAAGATAAACCCTGAGGTTGCATCGCCATATCTCCACTCTATTAGATGGCGACAAAAGATGAAGTTTTAAATGGATGGCTGTAGCTGGTTCAGGAATAGACCTTCATTGAATACAGTGTTGACTGAGTACTTTCGGCCACAAAGAGACCGTGTCGATCAGCTGCTATCGAGCAGTCTATTTACTCAATTTACTTGCCACCTCTCGTACTACCTTGCTGTGTTAGTTGCCATACAGTAGTGCACTCCATTCTGACCTAGCATTACTCAAAATTGCACTTTATTCCTGATTCAACCGTTCGTATTAGATGGGCACTGTTCGGCTTCATCCATTCTAAGCTCAACACATATGACGAATAAAATCGCTGATGTAACAGCCCCACTGTCCGAACACCACGTCACCGAAACGGTGTCCCCCTGGTGGCGACGCGCCAGCCTTCTCACCATGGCGCTCGGCTTTTCGGTTCTGATTCTGCTGACGTTCAAGGCCTATCGCGAAGCGCCGCCCATCCCCGACAAAGTAACGAGCCCTGACGGGACTATTCTGTACACTGGCGCAGATATTCGCGCTGGCCAGCAGGTGTTCCTCAAATACGGATTGATGGACAACGGGACGATCTGGGGCCATGGCGCTTTGCTCGGCCCCGATTTCTCGGCAGAATATTTGCACACACTGGCGTTGCATGACGCGATGAGCATCGCCGAGCAGCGCTTCGCCCGTCCGCTCGACAACTTAACTCCAGTGCAGCGCGCCATGATCGAAGCGGAAGTGCGCACCGAGCTGAAGCTGAACCGCTACGATGCGCAAACAGGTGGTCTGACCGTTGAACTCGCCTACCCAGACTGGTTTCGACACCGGCCCGACGTGTGGAACGAATATTTTTCCAGTCCGGTGAATAATGGCGGACTCAGCGCCAGAGCCATCAGCGATCCAGCCGAACTAAAACAACTCAGCGCATTTGTCGCGTGGACCGCTTGGGCATCGGTCGTCAACCGGCCAGATACCACGCATTCGTACACCAACAACTTCCCCTACGANNCCGTGGCAGGCAACACGCCGACTGCCGATGCCGTGCTGTGGAGCGCGTTGAGTCTTATCTTCCTGCTCGGTGGAACAGCGCTGGTGCTGCTTGCTTTCGGGAAGTTTGATTTTCTCGGCTGGAAATCCAGGTCAGGCTATTTACACCCCAAGCTGCCCACTAGGGTGACCCCGGCGCAGCGCGCGACCCTGAAATATTTTGCGCTGGCGGCACTGCTGGTTCTGGCGCAAAGTCTGGTCGGCGGTGCCGTCGCCCACTACCGCGCCGACCCCGGCGCGTTTTATGGCATCGATCTCGCCGCGTGGCTGCCGAGCAACCTGCTGCGTACTTGGCATTTGCAACTTGCGATCTTCT
>PLYB01000156.1 GCA_003151655.1 Gallionellaceae bacterium
TGCTGGCGTGGATACTGGAATACGCGGGGTTGAATCCCGGCTTTCTCATCGGCGGCGTACCGCAAAATTTTGGTATCTCCGCGCGCATCACCGAGTCGGCTTTCTTCGTCATCGAGGCGGACGAGTACGACACTGCCTTCTTCGACAAGCNNACAAGCGGAGCAAGTTCATCCACTATGCGCCGCGGATCGCGGTCCTGAACAACCTCGAATTCGACCATGCCGACATCTTTGCCGACTTGTCCAGCATCGAAACTCAGTTCCATCACCTAGTACGTACCGTGCCAGGCAACGGACTGGTGGTAAGCAACGGGCGCGAGGAATCGTTGCAGCGCGTCATCAATCGCGGTTGCTGGACACCCGTGGAAAAATTCGGCAGCGACCAAGGCTGGCAGATTGACGACAACAATGTAGTTACGCTGAATGGCGTTGCACAGGGCACGCTGCAATGGGAATTGTTCGGCGAGCACAATCGCATGAACGCCCTTGCCGCACTGGCCGCTGCCCGCCATGCTGGTGTACCTGTCGCACAGGGATTGGCCGCCCTCGCTGAATTTAAAAACGTAAAACGCCGTATGGAAGTACGCGGCACAGTCGATGGCATCACCGTCTACGACGATTTTGCCCATCACCCTACCGCCATCGACACCACCGTCGCGGGGTTACGCCGCAAGGTCGGCAAGGCGCGTATTCTTGCCGTACTGGAGCCGCGTTCCAACACCATGAAACTGGGCGTGATGAAAGACGCGCTGCCCGGCAGCTTGAGAGATGCCGACCTGACTTTCTGCTACGCGGGAAACCTCGGCTGGGATGCGCGTGGCGCGCTTGCGCCGATGGGGGCAAAGGCCGTAGTGAAAGACGATCTCAATGAACTGATCGAAGTCATCGCGGCTGCGGCAAAGTCTGGCGACCACATTCTGGTGATGAGCAACGGAGGCTTTGGCAGCATCCACGAAAAACTGCTTAAGCGGATGGGGTAAGCCCACGTTTCCATTAGCCCGAAAAGCCGTCATACCGGTCAGCCTTCACTCAAGAGCGATCACTGGCGGCCCCCATCGCTTCGCTCTCCCCGCAGCGGAAGAGGATTGAGGAGAGGGATTCGCCAGCAAAAATAAAATGAACTCAATTGGTTAAATTACTTTCTTCAGAGTGTATTGAATTAATTGACATCCAACAAGATCAAGCGCAAATTGCAAAAGAATTTTAGGAAGTGAAATCTGTGGCTCGGCATCTAAACTAATATCGAAGGGAAGATAACATGAATAAATTGTCTTTGTTGTTAATTATCTGCGTGTTAGCGGGTGCCACGTCGGGTTGCAGTAAATCCTCAACGGCCGCATCGACTAGCTCAACTACATCATCTGGATCTGGCACCGTTACGGCAGTAGCAACGCCAAGTACTGTGTCCGTAGTTACTGCAAAATAGGGGGCATCATGAAATTTCTAAAATTACACCAAATTGCGATACTCGCCTTTACTTTACTACTCAGCTCGACCACTTGGGCGACAGTTCCCGCAAACACGCTTCCTACCACTTCTCCATATAATGCCGATCCCCAGAACTTATATGTTCAAGATGCCACTTCGCAAGGAATCGGCAACGTGAATATGATACTTTGCATCATGAATGGCATGGGCGTGAGTGCCAGCGGCATGCTTAACAACGGGGCTTATGTTGCGCTTATTGATATTAATAAATGTCAGTCACAGGGTGGAGGCAGTTCTTCAGGTGGGTCAACCTCCGCTGGAGCAAGTTCTGCAACGAACTTTATGAAAGCAATAATCAATGCCACTCGCGCTGACAACTCCTCTCCCATGGTCGCCGATGTCTGGATGTCGATGACCCAAATGAATAACGGACAGCCTCAGTCACAGGAGATTTATGTAAAGGTGACTGCAACTTCGTCTCCAGCCGATGTGCCACCTTACGGCGTGTTTCGCATGGACTTCGTTGGTTATCCAAAAGGTACAACTGCATTTACAACTGCAAACCAACAGATGAATGGTTACCTCATCTCTACTTCATCTAACATGCAATATTACGAGGCGGATAGCGGTGGGCAGCTCAGTAAATTAACCATGACTGCAGGTACAACAACCTCTGGAAGTGGCACTATTTATCAGGCTGGTAACAATAATGGTTCCCCTACCACTACGACGTTCAATTTCAATTACACTCCGGCCGATTTTCGACGTAGCGACGGTACAAACGACCAGTGCTTCGACCGCTCATTGTCGAATGCTCAAACATCAATTTGGCAATATGGAACTTACAATTCAACAGATGGCACACGAGTCGATCTGGCCAACCCAAGTTTTCCAATTACAGCTGTTTACGGCGGGACTACTTACTACGGATTTGCTAGCTACTACGGCATAAATTTTCAGGGTCTTGATCTAAGTACTATTACGGGTAGCACTACCCCGATCAGCGGTCTGGTAGTTACTGATGGACGAAGTGGCAATTCTACGACCTACAACATGTCTATGATTGGCGGAAGTTTAACCAAATGGACGCAAAATAGAACGACACTTGATGCAATGGATGGAATTCCATTTACGTTCAATGGCGATCTGACTGGTCAGACGACAGGCAGCACTAATTCTGTGAACGCAGCCATATCCAGCAACAATAATAATGGCTATGGGAACTGGCAGATGCAGTGGAATTCGACCGGGACAAATGCAGGAAAATTCACCGTGGTTGGCATGCAGAGTTGCAGTAATAACGGTTGCGCACTGACCACATTCACTTCACCAGTCGTGGTCACCGGAACCAATTTCAATACGCAAGCTATCTCGGGTTGGTCTAATTCATTTGGTGGCAGCCTCAATATCCCAAACACTGGATCGGCTCATGTAAAAGCTGACGCAGTCAGTTATTACAGCCAATCCAATGTAGTACCAGGCTCTGCTTCTGAGCCGACCACCTTGTATTGCCTCAGCAACTGCCCAGACGCGACTTCTATTACGGCGGCCAATAGCTACTCTAGTGGAAGTGGGTCATCGCCATACAATACGGCTACCAAGTCTCAATGGTTCTCTGCCTCCAGTGCTGCAAATACGGTAACTTACACCTTTGGTGCGAGTGGACTTGTTAGTGGCAGCACAGCAATGACGATTACCAATTCCAAGTTCTTGAATAATTCCAATAATAAGATGTTTTCGAACGGGATGCAGACTGGCATGCTTTTCGATGCCACTGCCACTGGTACAACCGGATTTGCTACTTGTTCGCAAGGTGTTTGCCAACCGAATAACCCAACAGCCTACTACACATGGTCAACCGGTACCAACCAATGGAACCAGTCTATGTGGCTGACGAAAACGAGTAACAGCAGTGTTGTAGCGTTCGATCCGCCGCAGAATATCTCATATACCGTACCAACTGGAAGCACCTACGGTACTTGGGCGGGAAAGACAATCGTGTTGCAATTCGATGGGTTCGGCAATTTGCAAGGCATTCCAAGCATCTGTGTTAGTCCGGTGGATAACTCTCAGGTTGATTGCACAACATCAAATAGTCGTTGGGTAACGCAGTTCTCGATTCCTGATGGAGCAACTATGACGCTTCCTGCCTCAGGCTCTACTGCAGCGATTCCTTTAATCGTCAAGGCACTTAATGGGGAAGAGCGGCTAACTAACCTTGGGTCAGGTGCTACCACAGCAGCATGTAGTGGGATGTCAATCGCTACTCAAACACTTCCAGATGCTACCCAATTGCATAACATGGCGCTATCAACTGATTCCTTCTATATCGGTACAAAGCCAACACCTTCTTCAAGTGTACCGAAGATCATTGATGGGGTTGCTCAGTAATTTGTTTCAGGTTGTACAAAAAAGCGCGGTTCGCCGCGCTTTTTTTATGGGTTAAAATTCTTCTATGAATTCACGTTTTCATTTTTTTATTGCGATATTAGCCAGTCTGTTGGTTCATGTCATTTTGATTACCTTGATACTTCCAAAGACACCATTACCCCAGCGCGATGAACAAGGCCCCCTTCAAGTGTTCATGCAACAAAATGATAATGGGCATGGACAAAAAAAGCACCCTAGGCAGGTAGAAAATACTTCGTTTACTGGCAAAAGCACAGTAGCTAAACACAAGCCAGAATTGAATAGCCCCGCGCTGATCCCTTCTATGATCAACTTACCTTCAGAAATTGCCAATTCCCGTCCATCTACAAATACGCAAAACTTAAATATGTATGCTATGCAGCAAGCCCAATTTGCTCAACAACGGGCGATACGCACCGTTACCATTCACGCCGGACTTTCGAATCTATCGGCACAATTACGTCCACTCATAAAAGGTAATATAGATTGCGTGCAACGGGTGGATAATGAATTTGAATGCGCTCCCGTACAAAAAGAAAAAGTATTTACAGTTTTGAAGCAATTTTTTGACTTGGTTATAGAGGCCCGTAAGTTGGGCATTATTGAAAATCCCGCACGAATGGATTTCGAGCCGGAATTAATTGTGAGCTTTACCTTCCTTCCTTGATCCAAAATATTTTATCCAATCTATTTAATTTCCGTATTGGAATGAAGGATGCGGTCAAATCCCCATTTTTATCACGCCGCTAATAGCTTCTAAGTGTTGCAGCTCAGCATAGCCCCTAATTTTTAAAACGTGTACTCAAGTTTTCCATTTTATTAGTTCCATCGTTTCCGCCAAGGCCGCAAGCGCCCTTTAGTCGTTGCCGTTTTTTCCTTCGCGACGATTTCATCCACCACAATATTCAAATAACCCTTTGCCAAGACTAAACCCTCAGCACAAAGCTTTTGCCGTCTCACCGTGCCAAACTTTGCGATTTATAGCGCGCTGGTTATTTAAAACTGGTTACGGCTTAACTGAAAGCAGGCTTGCGTCCCCCGGTTACTACGTAAATTCAGACGGGTATGCGCGCGGTGCGTTGGGATAAATTAATGTGCGGCTATGCCTGCCAAACCCCGAACCCGGCTTCACGCAGATCAATCCCTACTTCCACTTCTTTGTCGCGTGCTTCGTCATATGACATCGGATTAAAGGCTTCATACAGGTCTGGCAATAAACGCAGTCCGTAGTCTTTGACATAGCGATTGGATTGAATACCGGCCTTGTGTTTGTCGAAGCGCACATCGGGGTCCAGCCCGGTCATGCCGACGTAGACGCATGGCTTACCGATGATGTAGCCGGGATTGCAGCGTTTGAAACGGCCTTCGTACAATACGTCCTGCGATAGTTCGATCACATAAACGTGATAGTGATTGCGGCGTGCCATATTTTTTGATCGAGAATGATAGTGTGCCAATGTTCCCGAGCTAAACTACTTCATCCATCCCACTAAATCAACAGATCATCAACATATCCACGATGATTTGCGCGAACATGCACAGCAAATTTCCTTCTTCCGCCCGTTGTGTCATTATTACGCCGTCCACATAAATTCCAGATTAAGCTTGTCCGGCAACCGCACCTTATTGGCCCTGAATCAGAATCATTAAAACCACGAATAACCTGTCATGACTATTACCACCCTCGCCCCCACCTATGTCGACCCTGCGCATCTTGCTGATGCCATAAAAAATAATGGCTTCGGGGTGTTGAGTCCGACAGGGCTGACCGCACTGCTTGAATACCCGCAGTCTGCGCTGGAGTCATTGAAAGCGGACTGGGATGAGCTGCCGCTGGATAATTTTCTCAGGGACGGCGGGCGTTATCGCCGCCGCAGGCATTCCTGTTTCATCGCCAACAATACCTCGCTCACTCAGATAGCGCACCGCGCGCATTACCAGCCGTTGCAGTACAACGCGCTGCACGGCGGCATGTTGCGCTTGTTCGAACCGATGTCAGAGCATACCTTGACGCAACCGGTCTGGTCGAAATTACTGCTGTCTATCGCGCACGTCTGTTCGAGCATTAAAGGCGAGCAGCCTTGGCATATCGAAGCGCACCAATTTCGCATTGACACCAACGGCGGTATCGGACGACCTACGCCGGAAGGTGCGCACCGCGACGGCGTGGATTTTGTTGCCATCCTGTTAGTGGCGCGCGAGAACGTCAGCGGTGGCGAGAGTCGGATCTTCGAATTCAACGGACGCCACGGGCAACGCTTCACCCTGAGCGAACCGTGGGCGCTCATATTGCTCGACGACCAGCGCGTCATTCACGAATCCACACCGATTCAACCGACCATGCCGGGTGGTCATCGAGACACGTTGGTACTGACCTTCCGCGCTGGCGGTTTTCTGGAACCTCCAAGCCCACCTCAAGGAGAAGTTGCATAATGAAGATTGGCGTTCCCAAAGAGATTAAATGCAATGAGAATCGTGTCGCGCTGGTTCCGGCGGGTGTTGAAGCATTAGTAGCAGCCGGACATTCCGTATGCGTCGAAAGCGGAGCCGGTCTGGGCAGCGGGTTCAGCGATGCGCAATACTCGGCAGTCGGCGCGCACATCGCTGCCGATGCCGATTCTGTCTGGACAGCCGCCGAGTTGATCGTCAAAGTAAAAGAGCCGATCCGATCCGAGTGGTCGCGCATTCGATCCGGACAAACGCTGTTTACTTATTTTCACTTTGCCGCCAACCACGAATTGACGCAGGCGCATCTCGATTCCGGTGCGACTTGTATCGCTTATGAAACGGTGCAATTGCCCTCGGGTGAATTGCCTTTGCTCACCCCGATGTCGGAAGTCGCCGGACGCATGGCGGTACAGGAAGGCGCGAAATATCTGGAGAAACAATATGGCGGTCGCGGCGTTTTATTGGGTGGCGTGCCCGGTGTTGCTGCCGCGCATGTGGTGGTGCTCGGCGGCGGCGTAGTGGGCAGTCATGCGGCGAAAATGGCCGCAGGTCTCGGTGCCCGCGTTACCATTCTAGATATTTCTCTGGAGCGTCTGCGTTATCTCAGCGAAGTTTTCTCGGCCAACGTGCAAACGCTATTTTCCAATCGCCACAATTTGCTGGAGCAGATTGCCACCGCCGATCTGGTGATCGGCGGCGTGCTCATTCCGGGGGCAACAGCACCGAGATTAATCCGGCGCGACGACTTGAAAATCATGCGCGAAGGCGCGGTTATCGTGGACGTGGCGGTCGATCAGGGCGGCTGCGTGGAAACGACGCACCCGACCACACATCAAGACCCGGTCTACATCGTGGATGGCGTGGTTCACTATGCCGTGGCGAATATGCCCGGCGGCGTGCCGCGCACCTCCACGCTGGCGCTCACCAATGCCACCCTGCCCTATCTGAAACAGCTGGCAAACAAAGGCTGGCAGCAGGCATTGCGTGACAACACATCCTTGCGGCAAGGATTGAATATCGTTGACGGAAAAATTTGCTATCGCGCCGTGGCGAATACTTTTGATTTGCCCTGCTCTACGCCGGAAACGTTTCTCTAGTGAGGCACAGTTAAATTACCCCGGCATAGCTGGAGGTTGACCTAACTGAATTAAGCAGTCAGCATTTTTACGATGATTGCTTTGCATCGTTGGCAGACAACGGCATCCTGATCGTCAATTTATGGAGTAGTAACGAGCATTATCCGGATTATTTGGAGCGAATTCACACTAGCTTTTCCGGCTGCGTAACAGTCATGGATTCCGACGACAGCTTCAACCAAATTGCAATTGCAGTAAAGGCCGGGCAGTTCCCCCCCGCCGCAAACGTTATCCGGCATCATGCCAATTTGCTAAGCTTGTCGCACCCGCTGAATTTTCAAGCAAAATCCAACAAGCTCATAGATGCCTTGCAGATGGGGTAGATAAATGACATTTCATTCTAGGAAGGCGAGTAATTCGTAACGTCCACTTTGATGCTTAACATTCTCAATCTTGTTTTCTCGCCCCCCGAAAGCAGCGTGCTATACACGGGGAGTTATGACCCTGTGCTCGTCAGTCTTTCCGTCATGGTTGCGGTATTGGCCTCTTACGCTTCCTTGATGGTTTCTCAACACGTAATGGCAGTCAGATCAGCAACAGTAAGGCGACTGTGGCTTGCAGGTGGAGGACTGAGCCTGGGTCTCGGCATCTGGGCGATGCATTTCGTCGGGATGCTGGCCTTCAGCCTGCCGTGCACGAGTAACTATGATCCTACGGTTACTTTGCTGTCGATGATTCCAAGTATTCTTGCCAGCACCCTTGCCATAAAAATAATCAGTCGCAATGAGCTATCACGTGCGCAACTTGCTGCCGGTGGACTGCTAATCGGTGCCGGGATCGGTGCCATGCACTACTCGGGAATGGCGGCAATGCATCTTAATGGCATAATCCGCTACGACATCAATCTGTTCCTGTTATCCATCCTGGTTGCGGTTGTTCTTGCCACTTTCGCTTTGTGGATCAAGTTTCGTTTGCACTCGATGATGAGTCGCTGGAACAATTGGGGGACGCTTGCCAGCGCGCTGGTAATGGGCTTGGCCGTTTCAGGCATGCACTACACGGCAATGGCATCCGCCTACTTTATTCGTGATGGCGACGCTACGATTGCCAACTCCGGTATCGCACCGACATTTCTTGCTGCAATTGTGCTGGCGGCAACCGGCCTGATTATAGTCGTAACCATAGTTGCAACCTACGTCGAAAAACCAAACTTCTTATCTCTTGGACGATCCTTCAAGTTGATAGGCTTGCTGATTATCGGCTGGGGAGTCATTGCCTGGTTGAGTGCGGATTATTACTACAACCAGCGCGCCAGCAGGATGTATCAGCATGAGACGCAATATGCCAAAGAGCAGGCAGAAAATGTTGCTAACAACATTGATGAAAGCTTGCAATTGTTAAAGGGCATCCCTGTTATGTTCTCACGCGATGATGATACCCGCCGGGTGCTGCGCCGCTTCGGCGCACATGCAACCCCGTCAACTCTACCTTATGAGCAACTCAAACAACGCTGGACGAATGACAAGGCGTTCAGCGAACTTAATTTAATTCTCAGCGCCGGGCAAAATGATCTCAAGGTCGACATGATATTTGTGCTCAATGCCGCAGGAGACTGCGTGGCTTCCGGCAGCGTCGCCAGACCCAATAGCCCTGTGGGCACCAATTATGCGGATCGGGAGTATTTTCGTCAGGCTCAGGCAGGGCAACGTGGCCACCAATACGTTGTGTCCCGGTCAAATGGCATACCCGGCCTGTACTACTCCTACCCGGTCGTTGAGAACGGACACTTTCTCGGTGCTGTCGTTGCCAAACGGGATATAGCAAAATTGTCCTACTGGACCAATCAGGCCAACGCATTTATAGCTGACGCTAACGGGGTCATCGTTCTTGCTCCGGACAGGCACCTCGAATTTCTTACCTTACCCGATGCTCCCGTCGCAAAATTCCCGCTTGAAAAGGTATTGTTACAGTACAAAAGAAGTGTGCTGGAGCCTTTAGAAATTACCCCGTGGGGGGACAGTCGCTTCCCTTTGGCCGTCACTATCGGGAATAACAATCTCCCCGCAGTATTGTTTTCCAAGAGCCTGCCCGAGGATGCCATTACCATTTACGAGCCACGCACTTTAGACGAGCTCATCTATTTGCGCAGCGAGAGGTCTTGGCTATTTTTGTTGCTCGCCAGCATCGGCAGCATGCTGATTGTCACCGCCACGGCAGTGATGACTTATTTGCGTGAGTCACAAAAAGCTGCGGCCGAAAATCGCATTGCCGCCACTGCCTTTGAATCTCAGGAAGGCATGCTAATCACCGATGCCAACAACCTGATCCTGCGGATTAACCAGGCAGTGACCTATATTACCGGCTATACCGATGAAGAGCTCTTGGGCAAAGATCCAAGTATCTTCAGCTCCGGTCGTCATGATGCAAATTTTTACGCTGCCATGTGGAAGATCATCAATAGCACTGGCACATGGGAAGGAGAGCTCTGGAACCGGCGCAAAAACGGCGAAATTTACCCGGAATTTATAACCATCACCGCCGTAAAAGACAAAGACGGCAGCGTCATGAATTATGTTGCCACATTCAGTGACAAAACCATCAGCAAAGCGGCTGAAGAAGAAATCAAGCATCTTGCGTTTTTCGATTCGCTGACGCAATTACCCAACAGGCGCTTGCTGGTAGACAGGTTGCAACAAGCATTAGCGTCCAGTGTGCGAACCAATCAAGAGGGGGCACTGTTGTTCATTGACCTGGATAATTTCAAGTCACTCAACGACTCGCTGGGGCACGATGTTGGTGACATGCTGTTGCAACAGGTCGCGCAACGCCTGAAGTCCTGTGTGCGGGAAGGTGACACGGTAGCCCGTTTCGGCGGTGATGAATTCGTGGTGATGCTGGAAGATTTGAGCGAGCATACCCTTGAGGCAGCCGAGCAGACCGAATTAGTCGGGCAGAAAATCCTTGTCACGCTCAATCAGCCATACCAGCTTGCCTCTTTCAAACACCATAGCACGCCCAGCATTGGAGCAACTCTTTTCGGCGACCAGCAACATTCGATTGATGAACTTTTGAAACAAGCGGATATCGCTATGTATCAGGCCAAGAAAGCCGGTCGCAATACCCTGTGTTTTTTCGATCCGGAGATGCAGAACATTATTAACGCTCATGCAGCCATGGAAGAGGAATTACATTTGGCGCTGGAGAACCTGCAGTTTCAATTGTATTACCAGATACAGGTGGAT
>PLYB01000271.1 GCA_003151655.1 Gallionellaceae bacterium
GCCGTACCCAGCCCGCGCTGGTGTAAGTCGCCAAAGTCGAGCCATCGCGTGACGCTCGTGCGATGTGCGCCATCACCTCCGCACTCCACATCTCGGGATTTTTCGCAGGTGAGAAACCATCCAGAAACCATGCGTCCACGCATCCGGCAGGCAATTGCGACAATGCTTCACTTACATCGCTGATCGCCAGCGTGAGACGAATACGTCCACCGGCAAAATTCCAGCGATTCCAGCCCGGTACACGGCGATGCCAGCGCGCTTGCAGCAATTCGGCTTGCCTATTTAACTCCGGCCACAGCACCAGTGCAGCGCGCAAATCATCCTCACTCAGCGGGAACTTTTCAACGCTAAAAAAATCCAGATTTGCGCCTGTCGGCGCGACTTGCTCGAATAATTGCCATGCACACAGAAAATTCAATCCCGTACCGAAACCCGTTTCGCCGATACAAAAACTCGCGCCCTCAGACAGCAAAGCGAAACGTTCCTCCAAACGGTTGCCCTGCAAAAATACATGGCGAGTTTCTTCCAAACCGGAGTCGGTGGAAAAATACACATCTCCAAAACGAGATGAAAAAGGCTGGCCGTCCACCCAATCGAGTGCCATAACATTTATCCCGGAACCCGAAAATTTTGAAACAAAATTATTATGTTACAAGTAATCCACAAGATGCCAAAAGCGCGTGCTAGAATTATTGGCATCATGATGAGACATTTTCCCAGAATATTGCTGGCATTGATATTCGCACTTTTGCAGTGCGTGGCTCCGCTCGTGCATGCTCATGTGGACGGACAGCATTCCGGGATACTTCCTCCTTCTCTCTCCGCGCAATCTCATTCTGACTATGAGTCGGTAAATTCCACTAGCAGCATCGAAGAGTATGAGTCACCCGCCATCAGTCTCGCGCATGAGTTTCAGCGAGACCATCAATGCGCCATTGCCCAGCCCGCGCAGGCGGGCATATTCAACATACCCAGCCTTAGCGATGTAAAACATCTAGCAGTTGCCGCACCCGCCATCTTCGTTCTATCTCCGTACCATAAATCTCTCCCGCAAGCCCCGCCTGCTTTAAGTTAATCTAGTTTCCAAGTCAAATCCGTTTGACTCTATACTGAACCCTTAACAGATAGCGCTTAGCGCAATCTCGGGAGATTAACCGAATGAAAGCAACTTTTTTATGTCTCTTGGCTGTACTGTGCATCCACCAGGCGGCCTTTGCTGTAGACGAATTGACATTGAGTGCGAACCAAAAACAAACTTTGGGAATCATTACCGCCGCTCTCCCACCGAAACAACAGGGGGAATTATCCGGCATGCCCGCGCAAGTGGTCATTCCGGGCAACCAACTATTCACCATCAGCACTCCGCTTGCCGCGATGGTGGAACAAACTTTGGTCGGTGTCGGTGATGCCGTATCCAAAGGTCAAATATTAGCCACGCTGCAAAGCCCCGCTTTGGCCGAGGCTCAGCGCGGTTTGCTGCAAGCCTCCACGCAAAGCCAACTCGCCAAAGACAATCTGGCGCGGGATGAAAAACTATGGCAAGACGGTATCATCTCCGAAAGTCGTTACCGTGCGACACAAAGCCAATACCGTGAAGCCAGCGCCGCGCTGGCCGAGCGCAAACAGATGCTGAAATTGTCCGGCATGTCCGGCAACGCTATTTCACAACTGCAATCGGGTAGCAATCTGAACAGTCTGCTTTCGGTTACCTCGCCTATTGATGGCGTAATACTCGAAAAAAACGCCAGCGCGGGGCAACGTCTGGATGCGGCGGTATCGTTATTTAAAGTGGCCAAACTGGATCCGTTGGCCTTGGAAATTCAAGCGCCATTGGCCAGCACCAAAGGACTCAAAGTCGGCGCAGCGGTCAGTGTTCCGGCATATGGAGCGACAGGCAAGCTCACCGCCATCGGACGCAGTTTGAGCGGTGGCAATCAGACCATCCTGCTGCGCGCCTTGATACACAACGGTACCGAATCTCTGCGCCCCGGCCAATTCGTTGAAGCCAGCATCGATACGAACGCGGAAAACAGTACACAGTGGAGCGTCCCCAACAGCGCCTTGGCAAGAATTGGTGGCAAAACATTAGTTTTCGTGGAAACGGCCAAAGGTTTTCGCAATGAAGCGGTAAGCGTGCTGCACGAAGGTGCTCAAAGCAGCTTGGTCTCCGGCAAGTTTAACGGCGACGAAAAAATTGCAGTGCAAGGCGTGTCCGCCCTCAAAGCCCAAATGATGGGCATAGGGGCTGAATGATGCTATCCAAACTCGTTGAATTTGCGCTGACCCAGCGCCTGCTGATCGCCGTGCTTACGCTGCTGCTGATCGGCGCGGGAATCATGTCGTTCCGTGACTTGCCAATTGATGCCTTTCCGGACGTTTCTTCCACGCAAGTCAAACTGATCATGAAAGCGCCCGGCATGACACCGGAAGAAGTAGAGGCGCGTATCGTCACGCCGATCGAACTCGAAATGCTGGGCATTCCCAACCAGCGGCTGATGCGTTCCATTTCGAAATATGCCATCGCCGACATCACCATCGATTTCGTCGACGGCACCGACATCTATTGGGCGCGCCAGCAAGTCACCGAGCGTTTGAACAATGCGCTGCGTGACCTGCCTTCCGGTGTCGGCGGCGGTCTTGCCCCCATCACCACACCGCTCGGCGAAATGTTTATGTTCACCGTCGAAGGTGATGGCATCTCGCTGGAACAGCGCCGCACCATACTCGACTGGACTATCCGTCCCGCGCTGCGCACCTTGCCCGGCGTGGCGGACGTAAACTCGCTCGGCGGCTTGGTGCGCAGCTTTGAAGTCGTGCCAGACCACACGGCTTTGGCATCGCACGGCTTGTCTATGGCGATGCTGCAACAGGCGCTGGAAGCCAACAACCGCAACGATGGTGCAGGGCGATTAAGCGACGGCGACGAAGCCTTGTTGGTGCGTGCCGAAGGCAGCATTCAAACATTGCAGGATGTGGGCAACATCGTGATCGCCAGTCCCGGCGGCAGCCCGATCCGGGTCAGCGATGTTTCACAAGTACGCATCGGTAGCCTGACGCGTTATGGCACGGTTACCCAGGATGGGCGTGAGGAAGCAGTAGAAGGTCTCGTGCTTGGCCTGCGCGGTGCCAATGCACAAAAAGTGGTGGCAGGCGCAAAAGAAAAACTGGCAGAACTCGCGCCGCTGTTGCCGAAGGGTGTCACCACCAAAGTTTTTTATGATCGCGGCAGTCTGGTGCAGCGCGCCATTGGCACGGTGTCCGAAGCGCTTGCCGAAGCCATCGTATTGGTGGTGATATTGCTGGTGCTATTTCTCGGCAATCTGCGTGCGGCCTTGGTCGTTGCGCTCACTTTGCCGCTCGCGGTGCTGGTGACTTTCATCCTGATGCAGCAATTCGGCATGTCGGCCAACTTGATGAGTCTGGGCGGGTTGTCCATTGCCATCGGTATGCTGGTCGATGCCGCCGTGGTCGTGGTGGAAAATATCATCAGCCACCTCGGCAACCAGCGCCAGCACATTCCGCATCTGCACATCATTTATCGAGCGGTAAAAGAAGTAATCACTCCGGTCGCCGCCGGAGTCGCCATCATCATTATCGTGTTCCTGCCACTGATGACGCTGCAAGGTTTGGAAGGCAAATTATTCATCCCGGTTGCACTCACCATCGTGTTCGCCTTGGCTGCTTCATTGTTGCTGTCGCTCACCGTCATTCCGATGATGGCCTCGTTTCTGCTAAAGACGGCCAGCCACGAAGAACCCTGGCTGGTGCGCAAAGCGCTCGCCATCTATATGCCGCTGCTCACCAAAGCCCTAGCCAACGAGCGCACAGTATTGTTCGCGGCTATCGGCATACTAGTCATCACCGGCGGCATCTACACGCTGATTGGAAAAACCTTCATGCCGGAAATGGATGAGGGCGACATCATCATGCAAACCACCAAGCTACCCTCCATCAATCTGGCGCAAACCGCCGAGATCGATAAGCGCGTGCAAGCTGCCATTCTAAAGGCGGTACCGGAAGTCAAAAGTGTCGTATCACGCGCGGGCGCGGACGAGTTGGGACTCGACCCGATGGGCTTGAACGAGACCGACAATTTTCTGGTGCTCAAACCGCAGGAAGAATGGCGAGTGAAAGACAAGGCTGTGATCATCGGCGATATCCGCAAAGTGATGGCAAATTTCCCCGGACTGGAATACAACTTCACGCAACCCATTTCCATGCGCGTATCGGAAATGCTCACCGGCTCACGCGGCGATGTCGCCATCAAAATATTCGGCGCAGACCTTGTAAAACTCAACGAGCTCGCCGAAAAAATGGTGACGGTCATCGGCGGCATCAAAGGTAGCGAAGATGCCTACACCGTCAAAAATAACGGCGTGCAATATTACCGGGTGATCATCGACCGCCTTGCCGCAGGCCGCTTGGGGCTGAGTGTGGATGACATCAGCAACTCGCTGCGCACGCAGGTGGAAGGTCGTCAGATCGGCACGGTGATCGAGGAAGGCCGCCGCACCCCGCTGCTGCTCCGGGGCGAAGCCGATGTACAACAGTCACCCGCGCTGTTTGCCGCGCTCACCCTGCCGCTGGCAAACGGACAAAGCGTGCCGCTTAGCGTCGTGGCCAAACTGGAGCGCGCCGACGGGCCGGTAAAAGTGGATCGTGAAAACGGTCAGCGCATGGTGGTCGTGCAAACCAATGTACGCGACCGCGATCTGGTTGGTTTCGTGGATGAAGCCAAAGCTGCTGTCGCCGCACAAATCAAATTACCCCCGAGTTACCGCATCACCTGGGGCGGACAATTCGAGAACCAGCAACGCGCGGCAGCACGTCTCGCCGTGGTCGTTCCCATCGCGCTCGGCTTGATCTTCATGCTGCTGTTCGCCACCTTCGGTTCGGTACGTCAGGCCGTGCTGGTGCTCACCAATATTCCGTTCGCCCTCATCGGCGGCGTGTTCGCCTTGTGGCTCAGCGGTGAATATCTATCGGTTCCCGCCTCGGTCGGCTTCATCGCCCTGCTCGGTATCGCGGTACTAAACGGCGTGGTGATGGTATCTTATTTCAACCAATTGCACGTCGAAGGGATGGACATCACCAGCGTGGTCATCGAGGGTGCCAAGCGACGTTTACGTCCGGTGCTGATGACCGCCAACATCACCGCCTTCGGTCTGCTACCGCTACTATTCGCACAGGGCCCCGGCTCGGAAATACAGAAGCCGCTGGCCATCGTCGTTACCGGTGGATTAATCAGCTCCACCACGCTGACGCTGATAATGCTGCCCATCCTCTATCGTCGCTTCGGCATTGACAAATCGAGGATACGGTCATGAGTAAGGATATAAGTAAAATCATGAAAGAAATGAATTGCTGTCTAACACTGGTCTGCCCAAGGTCGCTGGAAGAGCGTTTCATCGACCATTTGCTGGGTCATCCGGAATGGGTAAACGGATTCTCGGGCAATCCGATTGAAGGACACAGCCGCACAGAAAAACTGCCTACCATCATGGAACAAGTACGCGGACGTTCGCATCGCATCGAAATACGTTCGGTGATGAATATCGATGATGCGCGCGCGCTCATTGCGCATCTCAAAAGCGAGGAAACGAATCCTGATATTGCCTACTGGATCACCCCCGTCATTGAATTCGGGAGGCTGGTATGAAAACTGTGAGCGCCCTACTCGTCCTGCTATGCGCAGCACCCGCAATCGCCGCCGAATCCGACTACCCCGATCTACCACCGCACAGCCAAGTTGATGATGCCATCAACAACCACATCAACGTGCTCACTGCTGAAACAGGGATCAAGATCGAACAAGGCAATCAGCGCAAATGGCAAAGCGGCAATTACGAATTCAACGTGCGTGCGGGAACGGGGCAACGCAAGATTGGTCTGCCGGATCAAACTGTTAACGAGTGGGACATCGCTATCGAACGCCCACTGCGTCTACCCAACAAGATGCTGATCGACGACAACATCGGGGATGAGGTTGTCAACCGCGCCGAACAAGCGCTGGGGGATGCGCACCACGAAACCGGTCGCACGCTGCTGCATCTCTGGTTCAACTGGCAACGCGAACAGGCTCAGGCTACGCAATGGCAGCAGCAAGTGGACATTCTCAGGCAACAGGCAGCCACCACGGAGAAGCGTTTCAAAGCGGGTGACGCGCCCAAAATGGAATGGAACCAGGCGCAGGCCGCCGTGTCGCAGGCCTCGGTAGCTTTGCAGCAAGCCAAGTTGCGCACGCAACTCGCCGGAGCAGACCTCACGCGCCAATTTCCGGCCATCCTTTTGCCCCCCAAGCAAACATTGCCCACGCCGATACTAGTCGAACATGATTTTAGCTATTGGAAGGATCAGATTCTGGATCACAATCATGAAATCGAATTGGCCCAATCCGAAAAACGCATTCAACAGATGCTGGCAGAACGCGGTCGCGCTGACCGCATTCCCGACCCCACAGTCGGGCTACGCTATTCCAATGAAATGGGCGGCAACGAAAAAGTAACCGGGCTGTATTTAAGCATCCCGATATCCTTCGGCTTGCGTAATACCAATGCGCAACATGCGGAATATCTGGCCGAGATTGCCTCCAACCGCGAGGCCGCCACCCGGCGACGACTGGAAGGCGATGTCTATGCGGCTCACGCACAAGCCGTCAGCAGTTATCAAACCTGGCAGCAGGCGCAAGAAGCAGGGGACAGCCTGCGCAAAAATGCCGAATTAGTCACGCGCGCTTATACGCTGGGTGAAAGCAGCCTGTCGGAAACCCTCACTGCACGGCGCTTGGCGCTGGAATCGACGCTGACCGAAAATATCGCGCAACTGGATGCCAATGAGACACGTTATCGCCTGTTATTGGATGCCCACCAACTGTGGGCGATGGCCGGGCACGATGATCACGCTGCCGCACATCATTAGGACATAAAATGCAATTCGTCGACTGGATAGGCAGCATCGCTGCCACCCTGACCACTGTCTCCTTCATCCCCCAAGTCTGGCAGGTGTGGCAAACACGTCACACCAAAGACATCTCGTTGGGCATGTATGTCGCTTTTACCAGCGGGGTGGCTCTCTGGCTGTTTTACGGAATTTTGCTGGGCTCGTGGCCGATCATCATTGCCAATAGCATCACGGTATGTTTGGCAGGGGCGGTGTTAATCATGAAAATCCGCTTTGGCTGAATAGGGCATCACTGGTTATAATCACTACAATCAGTTCACGATCTGTGCCACAGTGAAATACAGCCGATGCTAAAAAAAATACATGTTCGTGACATCCGCCTCGGCATGTTCATTCAAGAACTGTGCGGCAGTTGGATGGACCATCCGTTCTGGAAAAATTCTTTCAAACTAATCGATCCAAAAGAATTACACACGCTGCAACATTGTATCGTGCAAGAAGTTTGGATCGACACGAGTAAGGGCCTGGATGTTGAAGCGACGACTCAGGTCATTTCGTCCGGCGATGAAAAACATAAAATCGAGCAGGAGCTGCGCAAAGCAGTAGAGGAAACCCCGATATCCGATCCGCACATCTCCTTCCAACAGGAACTGGATCGTGCGCGCGATGTGCAAACCAAAAGCAAGGCGGCCGTCACCTCGATGTTCAATGAAGTCCGTATGGGCAAGGCACTTCAAGTAAGTGAAGCCGAGCCGCTGGTGGATGAAATCAGTCAATCTATCTCGCGCAATCCCGAAGCGTTTCTCAGCTTGGTGCGGCTCAAGAACAAGGACAACTACACCTACATGCACTCAGTCGCCGTCTGTGCGTTGATGACCTCGCTGGGCAAACAACTGGGGCTCACCGGTCAGGATTTAAAGGATGTCGGCATGGCCGGTCTGCTGCACGATGTCGGCAAGATGATGATCCCCGACAAGGTGCTGCATAAACCAGGCAAGCTCACCGACGAAGAATTCAATATCATCAAAGATCACCCGCGTAAAGGTTGGGAAGTCCTCAAAATCTCGCCGGGAGCGAATGCCGCCGCTCTGGATGTCTGTCTGCACCATCACGAACGCGTTGATGGCAAAGGCTATCCGGAAAGTATCTCCGGCGACAAACTAAGCTTGTTCGCTCGCATGGGGGCGATCTGTGATGTGTATGACGCGCTCACCTCCAATCGCTGTTACAAGACCGGTTGGGAACCCGCCGAGACGCTGCGCAAAATGACAGAATGGAAAAATGGTCACTTTGATGAGCGCATATTTTATGCCTTCGTTAAAACTATCGGCATCTACCCTTCCGGCACTCTGGTTAAACTCAAATCCGGGAATCTGGCCGTGGTTGTCGAACAGACTCAAAAGAGCCTGCTTACCCCGATAGTCAAGGCTTTCTATTCGACCAAATCTAACAAACAAATCCCTCCGGAGCTTATCGATCTCTCTGCAGCGACAGACAGCATCGCCAATATTGAGGTTGCGGAAAAATGGGGTTTCGATTTAAATCGAATTGTCAGAAATTAATGTAAGGTTCCCGTAAGCTATAACCTATACACTGAAATTTACAACACTAAAAAGGAGCTATGATGTCCATCGAATCCAGCCTGAACGAAACCCGCATCTTTAAACCGTCAGAAGCCTTTGTGGCACAAGCCAACGTCTCAGGTACAGTCGAGTATGAGGCGATGGCAAAAGCAGCGCATGATGATTACGAGAATTATTGGGCGATGCTGGCCAACGAAAACATTATCTGGGAAAAACCCTTTAGCAAGATCTTGGACGAAAGCAATGCGCCTTTTTTTAAGTGGTTCGAAGACGGCTTATTAAATGTTTCCTACAACTGCCTGGATAGACACCTCAGCACTCAAGCGGAAAAAATCGCCCTCATTTTTGAAGCCGATGACGGCACCGTCACCAAAATCAACTATCGCGATCTGCATGCGCGCGTCTGCCAATTCGCCAACGCGCTCAAAGCGCGCGGCATCAAAAAAGGCGACCGCGTAGTGATCTACATGCCGATGAGCATCGAAGCGGTAGTTTCCATGCAAGCATGCGCGCGCATCGGCGCGATCCACTCGGTCGTGTTCGGCGGCTTCTC
>PLYB01000273.1 GCA_003151655.1 Gallionellaceae bacterium
AAGATTTGAATAACGCCCTTCGCGTCAGTCGCGATACTCGAAAAGTTTGCACTGTTGAAAATCGCACTCTGCAAAGCATCGGTTTTAATCAGTGCCTCCTGGCGTCGAATCTCGGTGATTCTCTCGGCTACGCCAGTGGCGGGAATTTTAATTTCAGGATTACGAATTTTTTTTGGCATGGCGTCTTTATTCAAATATCAATTGGCTTATAGCCGGACAATAAAATCTATCCGACTATCCAAGGCCAATTTTGTGAAAAACGCGTGAAGCTATCAGTGCGCTACCTCACCTAACGGAACCTCTATAAATTTAATTTTCCAAGCAACGCCACATAGCGACGAAATGGGCTAAGCAGGCAAGCCAAGCGGATGCTTGCGAACGACTACAAAGTGCCGAATCATCCGCGTTTCCATAGGACAAACACCGATGGGCAATTCCGTAATTTTCTTAACGCATATTTAGCAAAACGCCGATGGAGAAAAAATTGCCGTAACGTCACAATCTCCTCTCGATAATCGGGTGTAGTTAGCCGTGTCGTGCCAATCTTTTTTCTACAAACCAAAGGGAGGTTCATATGTTGCAGACGATTAAAATGCCTGTAGTTTCCGAATGTGTTATTGCCGAATGCGCTTACAACTCAAGTATGGCTTGCCATGCCATCGCTATAACAATAGGTGATGGCGAACGCCCCATGTGCGACACCTTCTTTAAATCGTCAAAGCACGGCGGCATAAAGGACACTGCGGGAGTGGGCGCATGCAAGGTTTCTGTTTGCAGTCATAACACGGATTTCGAATGTGGCGCAGCCAGTATCCGGGTTGGTAATGAAGCAAATTCTGGTAAATGCCTGACATTTGCCGCCACCTGAGAAAACGCCAGTAGGATCAGGCGGCCAAAGATCAAGCCAGCATCGACCATCAGGCCATCTGAGTTTTTTGACGTTACATATATTACTTTTACTCACACAACCTAAGGAGAAATATTATGAACAACCTAACTCGCTTTTCACCGACCAATGAACTTGCCCGCTTCGATTCAAGTTGGAATATAGACGGTTTGTTAAATAGCTTTATGAGGAGTCCTTTTGCTCGTGCAGGATTAGATGTCGAACCGCAGATTAAGATAGATTTGAAAGAAGCCGAAGGCAAGTATTTGGTGAAGGCAGAAATACCCGGTGTAACCAAGGATGACATTAGTGTAAGTGTTGAGGGTAACCACGTTTCCATCAGCGCTGAAGTCAAACAGGAAAAGGAAGTCCAGGAAGGGGAGCGGATAATCCGTAACGAGCGCTGTTACGGGACGGTGTCACGCAGTTTCACCCTCGCTGACGAGGTGGATCAAAGTCAGGTTCGTGCCAAATTCAACAATGGTTTGCTCGAACTTACTTTACCCAAGAAGCACGAGTCCGCGCGCAATAAAATATTAATTTCATAAACCGAATCTGGCCTAACTCAGGCTTAACGGTGTTCGTTAAGCCTGAGTTCTGAACCGAAGGAAACACTCAAACGACTTATTTCCTTGCGCGAAGTGCTGATGGTAAGTGTCCCAAACGTGGGAATTACCAGTTTGACACTCATTCTTGAACGGCAGACTTCATGTACAAAAGTTATCTAATGCGTCGGGAGATATACCAGAGTTCACATATTGAGGAACTCGCGAAGGAACACGCAGAATTAACTGATGTTTTTGTCTGGGATCGCCAATTTGAAACCCACATTCCCGAGATCGACCGGCAACACCAAAAATTGGTGCAGCTTATCAACTCGCTGGGCACGATACTGGCAATTGAAGTCGAAGGAGAGTCCTTCGTAAAATCTCTGTTCATTGTATTTGACGATCTGGCCAATTATGTCGATTACCACTTCAAATTTGAAGAAGAGTTGATGAGGCGTTATGACTTTGATAAAAAACATGAGAGCGCACATCAACTTGCCCATGCCGACTTCATCCGGCAGATAACCGGGGCCAGAGCCGCAGCCAATGACCACCCGGTCGAGGTAACTGCGAGGATGCTCACTTTTCTGTCAAAATGGCTGATGACTCACATCGTCGTCACCGATATGCGCATGGCAAAAATGATACTGGCCATCCAGTCCGGCGTTGCGGAAGAAGAAGCAAGCCGGCAAGCCGACAGCTTCATGAGCAATTCCACGGAGGCGCTGCTCCATGCGATGGATCACCTCTATGAAAACCTGGCCAGTCGAACGCAAGTTCTAATGGAGGCCAAGCGCAGTCTGGATCGTGAGATCAGAATACGCAAGCTTAGCGAAACTGAGCTGCGCAAGTTTTCAGGCGCGGTCGAACACAGCCCGATTTCCATCATCATCACCAATGCAAACGGCGAGTTCGAGTACGTCAACCCAAAGTTCACCCAGTTGACCGGATACTCTTTAGCTGAACTGCTCGGCAAGACGCCCAAGGTGCTCAAGTCAGCCGAAAATCCGGCAGTATTGTATGAGAATCTGTGGGCAACCCTTACCGCCGGTAAGGCGTGGCACGGCGAACTGCGCAACCGCAAGAAGAACGGCGAGCTGTATTGGGATTACGCCATGATTTCGCCGTTATTCGATGCGGAAGGCAAGATCACCCACTTCGTCTCAATCCAGGAAGACATCACCGAACGCAAGCTGGCGGATGAAATGCTGCGCCAGCAACGAGAGTTCTCTGACGACATCATCAACAGTCTGCCCGGCATCTTCTACATGCTGGATGAACAGGGGTGCATCATCCGCATGAACCATCACTTTCTGAAAGTGACCGGCTACTCAAAAGACGAGCTCAACAGCATGACTGCGTTGGACTTATTCGAGGGGAAAGACAAAAACATGATTGCACAAAAGATACAGGAAGTATTCGAACATGGTGATTCAACGGCAGAGACGGAACTCATCATCAAATCCGGACTTAAAATACCCTATTCCTTTACCGGACACCGCAGCAGCATTGACGGACAGCCTTATCTGGTCGGCATCGGCACTGACATCACCGAACGCCGCGCGTTGCAGCAGGAACTTATGCTTCAGGCCAAGACCGATTCGCTCACCGGCCTTTCCAACCGGCGCCATTTCCTCGAACTGGCGGAGCAAGAACTGGCCAGAACAAGACGCTATAACAAACAGCTTTCGGTATTGATATTGGACCTCGACGAATTCAAATCGGTTAACGACACACATGGTCATCAAGTCGGCGACAACGTGCTGCGCATGGTCG
>PLYB01000021.1 GCA_003151655.1 Gallionellaceae bacterium
CAGTCCGAACTCGAAGCATTGATACGCGAAAAAATGCAGGCGTTGCCGGGTGTGCGCGTGACTGTCGGTGCGGGTGATAACGGTGAAAAACTCCAGTTATTGTTGGCAGGCGATGATCCGGTAGCCTTGGCTGAAACGGTGCATAAGGTAGAGCGCGATCTGCGTACCATCAAAGGGCTGGGCAATATTACTTCCACTGCCAGTCTGGTACGTCCCGAGATCAGCATCCGCCCGAATTTTGCGCGCATGGCTGATTTGGGAGTGACGGCAGAAAGTGTCGGTGAGGTGGTGCGTATCGCCACCGCAGGCGACTACAGTTCCGCGCTGGCCAAACTCAATCTGCCGCAACGGCAAGTACCAATACGCGTGCAGATGCCGGAGTCGGCGCGCGAGCAGATCGAAGTGCTGGAGCAACTTCCGGTACACGGCAAAGCCGGTAATGTGAAACTGGCCAATGTCGCCGACATCACTGTGAGCAGCGGATCGGCGCAGATCAACCGGCTGGATCGCAGCCGCAACGTTGCGATCAACATTGAATTGAACGGACGGCAACTGGGTGATGTTTTCGCCGAGGTCGGAAAACTGCCCAGTATGAAAGTGTTACCGCCGGGCGTCCGGCGCGGTGAATCCGGTGATGCCGAGATGATGCAAGAACTGTTTGCCAGTTTTGGTATGGCGATGCTAACCGGTGTGATGTGCGTGTATATCGTGCTGGTGCTGCTGTTCAAGGATTTCTTGCAACCGCTGACGATTCTGGCGGCGTTGCCGTTCGCCTTCGGCGGTGCCTTCGTGGCGCTATTGGTCACCCACAGCAGCTTCTCTATGCCATCGTTGATCGGCTTGTTGATGCTGATGGGTATCGTCACGAAGAATTCAATTCTGCTGGTGGACTACGCCATCATGGCGCGGCGTGACGAGGGCTTGAGTCGCTTCGATGCGCTGATGGATGCATGCAGCAAACGCGCCCGTCCGATCGTGATGACCACCATCGCCATGGGCGCGGGTATGTTGCCGATCGCGATGGGCTTGGGCGCGGAGCCCAGTTTCCGCATGCCGATGGCGACAGCGGTAATCGGCGGCCTCATCACGTCCACCTTACTCAGCCTGTTTGTGGTGCCGGTGGTGTTTACCTATGTGGATGATCTGATGGAAAAGTTTAAACGAATGCGGCGAAGTGAGTCGGAGATGGGGATAAAATAATCAGGGGGCGATGTTGTTCCACAGTAAAGCCGTGTGCGGGGCTATTTGGATTGCTGCGGTGCAATACACATCCGAAAAAAACGCTTAACCTGCAGCAATGTCACCAACCGACAATTGCTGTGTATTCAATAAAACTTTCGCCCCGCCGCTTGAGTTGCTTGGAACGGGGCAAGTGATGGTTGAAATTGGATCAGAATAATGGGGACGGAACAAAGGGTAGCGTCCCCTTTCTTCACGATACGGTTCGCCCCCGCATCTGATATGGGTAACCTGCGGCAATGTCACCAACCGACAATTGCTGTGTATTCAATAAAGCTTTCGCTTCGTCGCTTGAATTGCTTGAAGCGGAACAAGTGCTGGTGAATTGGATCAGAGTAATGGGGACGAAACAAAGGATAGCGTCCCCTTTCTTCCATTCAGCGAGGCCGCTTAATGCATATTGTAGCGTGGCTTTTTGTTCTCTAGGCGAGTTCAGCCCTAACGACTTTAATAAGTGACTCACGCCCAGCCTCACGCTTTTGAATCGCGGAAATCATGATCTGTTGATCGTCTCTGTGAGACCGAGTTAAAGCCGCCCATTCCCTATAAACCTTCATAAACGATTCAATTTCTGCGTGAATTCTTTCGCTACGAGTTTTTATGTCGGATGATAATTCGGGCTCTGGCTTCCATTCCCATCCATCAATTGGACATTGATGTGCAATGGTACGGGTGAGGTCAGAAAAATACCAATTGACAAACTCTTCGGATATTCCAGACATGACACCCCCTTTAAATTATCTAGGCACACAGTTAAGCTGCGTTTGAGTATACAGGATTCGATTCGAGTACTGCTCTGGAACACGTAAAAGAACATTGCTGTAGCGCTTTCAAAAAACTATGGGCTATATTTCACTGCGCTCATGATCGAAACAAAGGGTAGCGTCCCCTTTCTTCCATTCTTCCATAAGTCTAATATTGCGTACATCTTGAAGCGGCGTTCAATTTTTTTATCTTTTCAATAAAGGCAAATTTATCTGATTTTATCTGCGTATCAAAGAGATAAAAATTGCCACTACCTATAAGCCAGAACAGCTTATCAACCTCATATGGAAGTTTATTAATTTTTCGGCAGTAAGCCTCAACGTCTCGATACACAACAAAATCATTTTTTGATTTGGTAAGGCCGAGTCCAATAGCAATATCTCGAATATGCGTGTCTGGCTTGAGAAAGTCAGGTGAAATATTTTCCTTAATAAAGTCGCAGGCTAATGCAAATCCAAAGCCAAATATGTTTTCAGAAAGAATAAGTGGCAATGATAACTTGGTGTATTCACTAGCCCAAAATCCCTTTATAAACTTATCGAAGTCATCATATTTGTCAAAAAGCTGAAGAAATTCAGCCACAGATACAATTGCTTTGCAGTAAATAACCCAAAAGTTCTTGTTGTTATATTTTTCCATTCTCCCTGGAGGGGTATATTCATCCTGATCAATTGAATCAAACAAAGCATCCCAAGCCACATATTTGGCTAGCACTTTTTTGTGATCAAAATCAAATAACAAATGTTGTATATTTTCAATCTTGCCTATGCTATTGGGCATGCCCTGTCTATTCTTGGCACAATTCAAAATAGCTTTATAAACGTCCGGAAGAGTGTTTACCTTCCGGCTCTTCCATTCGTTCAGTTGACTGTCAATCATCTTCTCTGTTACTTGATCGAACCCTAAAAGGTATTCTTTACCAATATTAAAATATTCAATATTGTTCATTATCTAATGTCTCCTCAAGGCCGCAGCGCTAACAGCATGCCACCCATAGTCAACTAAGTCCAGACTGAAGCGACAGTGCTCAATGGACGAATCCGAACGTGGCTCTGGCAACAACGGCATGAGCGTGTGCTGCCGATCCGCAACAAAGCGCACAGAAACTTGGTGGATCTCCTTATCTGTCGCATTGTAGGGTTATCGTGATGAGCTATTCGCAAATTGCACGCACATATGCCAACAAAGACTTTCTTTCCGCAGTTCGTAATTGTCCAAATAGTACGATTAACTCAGCCAGAGCCTCATCTTCAGTATAGAAATACGCAGTCGGCACCCCCAATACTTTCGCTAAGTTTCGCACAGTTAAAAAATCCGGTGAATGCTTTCCTCTTTCATATTGATTGATTCGTGCGGAAGCGCAGAACTCATCAATTCCCGCTCTAACGCCTAATTCGGCTTGAGAAATACCTAAACTCTTACGAGCAGCTTTCAAGCGGCTTGAAAAAATAGGCAATTCAAATTTGGCATGTTTCGTCATGCCTAAGATAATCTTAGTATTTGAATTGACTAAACACTAAGGAATACTTAGTATTCTGGTCGGCTTTGATGGTAAGGCGCATATTCAACAGCAGTGCGCCCCATGGGACAAGGAAATAATAATTACTGCTATAAGAAGTTCGGGGGATTTTGTAAATATTAAACTAGGGGGATTTATGCAAGCCATGAACGCAGAAACACATCAAGATTTGTCTCTGAGCCACAAAGCAAAATGCACTTTTACGAAAGCTATTGCTGCACTGATCGCTATAACCGCATTCTCAAGTGTTGCATATGCGGATGAAAAAACAGCAGAAATTACACCAGCACAAGGCCGAGTTGTGGAGGACTCACTGGTTTATAACGACCCAACTGTAGGGAATGAGAATCAGTGGGCAGCAGGTATAACACTCGATTACAATAATTTTTCAAATACATTTGTCTACCCTAACTCACCTTATGCGGACGCAACCCAACCAACCCAGTATGCGCAATCAGGTATTGGTGCTTTTGTTGGGTATGGCGACTATTCGGTACTACTAAACTACAGACAAGGCACGGGCAATGGAACTATAACGTACCCGTATTCAGCACCGTGGACGAACCAAACCTTAAATGACAATTTCACTATTAGTTCATATGAAGTAGATTTTCGTTGGCTGCTGAGTTCGTTTCAATACAGATATTTTGTGCCTTATGTACTCTATGTATATCAGTCTGAGTCGAGAAATGACACAAGAACTGGTTCGTGGTTTGGAACACCACTTACACAAACCGACACTTCAAGTATTACCGCATCTGGTTTTGGTATTGGCGGAATTATTCCAATTTCAGAGATTTACGGATTTCGGGTTGATATTAGAGGTACCTCAGTGCAAGATAACTTTACTTATGCGGGAACAACGACTCAATACACTTACCCTGGGTCAGAATCAGCTATAACCGCATACTATAACATTACGAAATCGTCCAACGTGCAACTTGGATATAAAACCATGACGTATCAAGGTTATCCAGTGACAGGTCAATATGTACTACTTGGCTATACATTTAGATAATATCCAATGGAATGGATAGAGTTGCTATCCATTCCATTGTAATAAATTATTATGAAAATAGTAAAAGCATTTCTAATTGGGTTGCTGTTATTTATAATCACTCAAGCTCACGCAGCCGATAACAAAGCCCTCATCATCGGCATCAGCCAGTACACGGAAATCAACAGCCTCCGCTATGCCGATTCGGATGCCTTGGAGTTCTCGCAGATTCTGACCGATCTTGCCGGTTACGACAAATCGGATGTCTCTGTTCTGCTGAATCAAGAAGCCACTAAAAAACACATCGTCGATGAGATCAATAAAGTCGTTCGCCAGAGCGAGAAGCATCCGCTGGATAATTTCATTCTGATGTTTGCCGGGCACGGAATCGAAAGCACGTTGACCGCCCACAATACCAACGGCAAAGGCGAAACGAGAGAAACCAATATTTTTCTTGCGCCATCCGATGCGTCAACGGATGAGAATAATTTCTATTCCACCGGCAATGGCCGCGAAGTATCGAATGAAACGTTTATCAATAAAGCTTGGCTGGCACGGCAGTTATCGGCGATCAAAGCCAAATCTATTTTTATTATTCTGGATTCCTGCTACAGCGGCACGAAATCGTTTGGCTCGCTGTTTTTAGAAAATGAGGGCTACGCGATTCAAAGCTTCAGCGCCTCCGGTTCAAACAAAGGCGTGGCCGAAGTCAAGAAAAGAGCGTTGGTTTTGGTTAAGGCCAGCAACGATAGCTCACCTGTTGAAAGCATCATCGCCAAAAGAAAAATTGCCTACCTTGCTTCCAGCCGGGACGATCAAGCGTCGGCAGAATATGACGAGCTGCAACACGGTGCGTTAAGTTACTGCATCTTTGAATATATCAAACGGGTGCGCAGAAATTCCATCAAAGGAGAAAAATCTGATATTTCGATTGAAGATGTGTATGCCAACATCACCAAGCTATTTCACGAAACCAATATTAAAGGCGTGGCGCTGGATGTCGCCCACCAGCCGCTGCTTGTCCCCATACCTGACTTCACCGATATGAAAGATATGGTCTTGCTCAGCGTGACGGGAACGAGTGAGCGCGTGTTGAAAAGCGTGGATAAAAAAACGGGGACGTTAAAAATCACCTCGCTGAATCCCATTCAGATTGATATGGCCATTTATGTGGATGGCCTTAAACGCAGTGAGCCGTTAAACACGACGATGACCTTGCCGGAAGGTCGGCATTCTGTCGAACTCTACTTACCCAAAACCGGATACCGGCATACCTTTGTTGCGGATATTTCGGCTTCCAGTCCGCTATCCACCGTGGTGAGTTTTATAGGCGAACTTGATGTGGCGTCATTCTGGTTAAAGGATGGCGTTAAATCTGCCGGCCCGGCACTCGATGTGATTGTGGACGGGAATCGTGTTGGAAAATCAGGCCTGCATCTCGACAATTTGGTGGTTGGAACTCACGTACTGGAAGTGAAATACGAAAACGTAATGAAGTCACGGCAAGTCGAAATTAGACCCGATTCGCCGCTGCGCATTAACTATTCAATTATCAGGGAAGCCGCACCGCCCGCAGATGTTAAGAAAATTCGCAACGTGGTGTTTTGAGTTTAACAACACCCATGCCTTATTTGGATTAATTTCAATAGGATCGTCACCATGAACAATCGTCTCTTGTTATTAGCACTGATCTGCCTTCCTCTCACGTCCCAAGCCGCCGTGCTCGAAGCCGAGGCACGCGCTGCAAACAAAGACGAAGCCCAGCGGCAAGCCTTGTCCAGTCTTGCTAATTCTATCTTTGTGAATGTGCAGTCCGAGAATACAAGTCATGTGGAAGGCAGCGGCAAGCGCCACGATGAGATGAACATCAAATCCAGCAGTGATATTCCGCTGATCGGCGCGGACATCCATTGTGATTCGGCGGGGCGTGAGGTGCTGTGTAAAGTGAGCTTGGAAAGCGGCAAGAGTTTGGTGCTGTATTCACGAAAGCTCAACCAACTCTCGCTGGAGATTAATACGCTGGACGGGCGTATCGCCAAGGCAACGGGGAACGAGCGCTACGGGATGTTGACGCAGGTGTTGACCGTCATTGACCAGTACGAAAAATACCGTGCTGTGGCACAAATGATGGGGGCGACACAAATTGCCGCACCATCGCGCACACGCAATGATACCGATGTCCAGTTACGCGAGCTGGAAAAAGCTGCGCCATCAATCGAGCTGGCGGCACAAGTGCTGGCGAAAGGGGTAAAGGCCGAGGCGGTGTACATTTATCCCGCCGTGCCGACTCACTCGCATGAAGTCACGCCGTTTGGCCGTGTCGTGCGCGACCGCTTGGCGCAGAGCATCCCCACGGTGGATAGCCCCGATAAAGCCAAGGCGTTTTTTAAGGGCGAATATGAGTTGCTGGATA
>PLYB01000249.1:0-4798 GCA_003151655.1 Gallionellaceae bacterium
CAGCATGATCTCGGACAGCCACACGCGATAGGCATCTGCGCCCTGCCACGGCAGGTCGTGACGACCATGCGTGAGTTGCCATTCGATGAGGCGGGAGGCAAAGTTTTTCATTTAGCTTTAATCTGTGTCCGCAGATTCAGAAATAAAACGAGGCCGAAGCGGCCTNNGTTCGAGCCACAGAGGTCACAGAGAGAGACTTGAGTTAGCCGAATTTCGTAGCCGGACAAAAATAAAACGAGGCCGAAGCGGCCTCAAATATTATTGCATGAACGGCGATGCATTATTCCGGCAGCGCGATCTTGTTGTCGGTGCTGAATTGATAATCTTTAAATACATGCTCGGCTGACAAGACTTGATAGCTGCCGTCTGCCAATTTGTGCGTGGTGTCTTTCAAGCGATAGGTATAGTGCCCGCAAGTCCACAGTTTGAAGTTGCGCATGTGGGTGCATAGGCAAGTTTTGTCGAAGACCTGAACCTTTTTCTCATCGGGGTGCAATGCCACTTCGCGGTTGTAGGAATCGATGTAGGAACACTTGCCGTTGGCATCAAGAATGTAGCCGTAGGATTCGCAACCGGGACGGATGCCTGAGCCGATAGCAGGGCTGTGTTTCAACATACGCATCGGGTAGCCGGTAGGCGAAACGCCGTTGACTTCGATATCCGACTCGCTCGCTTTAAAGTATTCCTGCTGCACATCGCCGGGTAGACCGCATTCTTTCGCCACCGTGAAACGCGTCGCCACTTGCACCGCCGCCGCGCCCATTTCAAGAAAACCGGTGGCATCGCTGCCGGTGAAAATACCGCCTGCAGGTATCACCGGGATGTCGAGCTTTTCAGCTTTCAAATAAGCCATGACTTCTTGCGTGATAGTACGCAGGTCGTACTCTGCCCAATCCATACCGAAGCCAAGATGACCACCCGCAAGCGGACCTTCGACCACAATATAATCCGGCAGACGATTGGAGCGGGAATTTTTGCGCAGGAAAAGTTGCAATGCGCGCAGCGACGAAACAATGATACCGAGCTTGGCATCGCGAAAACGCGGGTGATCTTCCATCATCGCGAATGATCCGAGATGCAAACCCGCCGCCAGAGTAATGCCGTCGATGCCCGCAGAGAGTGCCGAATCCAAGCGCACCTTGAGCGTTTCTTTGGGCGCATTCATGGTGAGCTTTTCCATGACATTGAGGAAAATCATACCGGAACCGCGTTTTGCCTCCATGGTCTTGCTGACATGCAAGCGGGTAGACTCCGCGACTTGCCCGAGATCGAATTTAATGCCAGATTTATCCGAGTTATCGAGGTTGTACTTGTACTGGGTTAACTTCGTTTTAACAAAGTCAGTGTCATAGCGACGGTCAGCCACTGTGGGCAGCATAGCATCGGAAATATGCCCGATGCCGCCAAGGCGCGCGGCTTCCAATGACAGTTCGGCTGAGGAAATATCCACACCCATGCCGCCTATCATGATAGGAACTAGTTCTTGCTTGCCAAAGCGCAAGCGGAAATCATCCACGCGTTTCATACTGTTCCTTTGTTGCGATTAACGTAATACTCGCGCCGCGACTCGTTTGCCTGGCTGCGCCCCCCTCGATTCGCTCTCCCCACTTGCGAGAATTAATAAGGTGAGGGAACGGGCATATCGAGTTCATCATCAGGGATAGCCAATCGCCATGCCCGTCAAGTCGCTATATTACCTTGGAATAACGCGCGTGTTCCTGTTTGGTTCGCAGATATTTATCAAAGACCATACAAATATTGCGTATTAACATGCGCCCCTTGGGCGTTACGCTGATCCATTGCGGCGAAATTTTGAGCAAGCCTTCTCGTTCGTATTCGGCGAGTTCTTTCAGCTCGGTGGCAAAATACTGGTCGAATTCGATAAGGTAAGCGATATTAAAGGACTCTTTCGAAATTTCGAAATGGCACATCAGCGCCTGAATGATGGCGCGGCGCACCAGATCGTCCGCGTTTAATTCCATGCCGCGCATAATGGGCAGCGTGTTGCGATCCAGTGCGTCGTAGTAATCTTCCAGCTCGCGGAAATTCTGGCTATAAGTTGGTCCTATTTTTCCGATTGAGCTGACTCCAACCGCCACCAGGTCGCAATCAGAATGGGTGGAATAGCCCTGGAAGTTGCGATGCAAACGGCCCTGGCGCTGCGCTACCGCCAGCTCATCATCCGGCTTGGCAAAGTGATCCATACCGATATAAACGTAACCGGCATCGGTTAAGGTCTTCACCGCGAGGCTGAGAATATCCAGCTTGAGCTGCGGTGCAGGCATGTCTTCTTCGTGAATTCGGCGTTGCGGTTTAAACAAGGCCGGCATGTGCGCGTAGTTGTAGATCGACAGACGATCCGCGCCCGCCGCGATGACTTTATCCAGCGTCGCTTTGAAGCCTTCCAGATTTTGTTTGGGCAGACCATAGATCAGATCGATGCTGACCGATTTGAATCCATTCGCGCGTGCCGCACGAATAACTTGCATGGTTTCTGCTTCGCTCTGGATGCGATTGACTGCCTTTTGCACCGCCGGATCAAAATCCTGCACACCGATGCTGATGCGGTTAAAACCCATCTCGCCCAACAGGGCAACGGTTTCATCGCTTACTTTGCGCGGGTCAATCTCGATGGAGTATTCGCCATTTTCAATCAACTCGAAATTTTTGCGTATCGCGCCCATCAGCTTGCGAATCTCGTCATTGCTTAAAAAGGTCGGCGTGCCGCCGCCGAAGTGTAGTTGCTCGACCCGGCGACCATCACCCAGCAACGCAGCCTGCATCTCCAACTCTTTGATGACGTAATCGACATAGGTCGCCGCCTTGCTGAAGTCTTTGGTGATGATTTTGTTGCAGGCACAATAAAAACACAGCGTATTGCAGAACGGAATGTGCACGTATAACGACAACGGGCGACTGATGCCGCCGATCTCGCGCTTGCCCAGCCAAGTGGCATACGTCTCGGCATTAAACGCTTCGACAAAGCGATCTGCTGTGGGGTATGAGGTATAGCGCGGGCCGTTTTTATCCAGCCGCTTGATCAGCTCCAGATCGACTTCCAAATGCCCTGCTGCGTATTCTGTATTTTCGCTCATGGTTATTTTTGCCTGTTTGAATGAGGACACTATGCCAGCAGGATATATAATTACGTTTGATATAGGTCAAAATCCGTGTCATATTTGCATTCCGAACATGTAATAACCATACAGAAATAAAGTGCAAAAAGCTTTCACTATCACTCCAACTCAAATCGCCTGCTCCAGTTGCAATCTGCGCGAGTTCTGTTTGCCCGCAGATTTCACAGATGAAGAGTTGCATAAGCTGGAAGCACTTACTAGCACAAAACGCGCCTACCGGCGCGGTGATTACCTGTACCGTAGCGGCTCAAAATTTGAATCTTTGTATGCCATTCGCACCGGATTCTTTAAAACTCAAGTACTGCACGAAGACGGGCGCGAGCAGGTGACCGGCTTTCAAATGGCGGGCGAGATCATCGGGCTGGATGCGATCAGCACCGACATTCACGCCTGCGATGCGGTGGCGCTGGAAGATAGCGAAGTTTGCGAACTGCCGTTCAACCGGCTGGAAGAACTCAGCCGCCAATTGCCCACTTTGCAACGCCATCTGCACAAGATCATGAGTCGCGAGATCGTGCGCGATCAGGGCATCATGCTGTTGCTCGGCTCGATGCGCGCAGAGGAACGCCTCGCGGCTTTTCTGTTGAATTTGTCACAGCGTTTTGCCGCACGCGGTTATTCCGCATCGGCATTCAGACTGCGCATGACTAGGCAAGAGATCGGCAGCTATTTGGGCTTAAAGCTGGAAACCGTCAGCCGCACCCTGTCGTATTTTCAGGAGAGTCGTTTGATTGACGTACACAACAAATCGATCGCGCTACTCGATATGACACGCCTGCTTGGACTGGTAGGGCAACAACGCGCCACACCGTTCTGAATGGAGCGGGTGAACGGGATCGAACCGTCGTATGCAGCTTGGGAAGCTGCCGTTCTACCATTGAACTACACCCGCGAGGCTGGCGATTTTACGTGGGTTGTCATTAATATTCAAATAACAGTTCTTCGGCAGTGGGCTGTGTACTATGGCGACTGTTGCTTTGACTGTGCCGCAGATGGATGAGAGGACTGTTGCGATGCTCGTGCGTCTGCTTATGATGTACAACCAGTCGGTGAAAATGCATCTGAAATTATTTGCAGTATGACCGCCATCGACACAAACGGGCTATAGAAATGTGGACTTGTGATTGGCTGCTTTGCGACAGAAAGCAGACGAAATAGCGAGCCAGAATTTATAGGCCTATATGTCGCATACCGACCCATAAGCGACAGTCAGCATATAGAAAAATGGTCATTCGATTTCAGGTTCAGGGTGAATTGCTCACAACAACTTTGTCGACTATCTTGCTTGCTACGTCGAGACATAACCCCGCGACCGGATTGAGATGATCGCCAGCAAGCTCATAGATTGCAAGTACATCCGCGGAACGAAAATGACTGCCAAATCCAGCCGTGCCTATCTTGCCAAGAAATACTTGTCCACCCAAATCAATTGGAACAAGTTTCGTGTCCCACCCTACAAACTCACGATCTGCGTAACTGTTAAAGGGGTCAGAGTGTTAAAGAGAGTGTTAAAGGGGTCAGGAGTGTTAAAGGGGTCAGCATCGGGATTGTTTTTTGGACTTTTTCATTTCGTGGTCACCCTTGGATAATTATTTGAAGCTGACCTCTTTAGTTTGGTTTAATTTTCTTTAGTTTGAAATTTGAAATGCAGATAAATGACT
>PLYB01000249.1:4825-5009 GCA_003151655.1 Gallionellaceae bacterium
ACATACACCATGTGTTCATGAACCTCGGAAGTGACAGGAAATCTGACGATAAAGTACAGAAGGTACAAGCCGACCGCGATCCCGATGATCTGAAATGCCGATATCACGTTTTTGCGCCAGGCTACGCTTTCCATCAAGCCGATTGAGAAGGGCACATATATTGGCCACAGTACGTGCGAGAACA
>PLYB01000102.1 GCA_003151655.1 Gallionellaceae bacterium
TGAAGCGGTCGCGGAATTTGCGCAGCTCCTCTTCGTCCATCTTCTTTTGCTGGTGCGTCGGGTTTTGTGCTTCGCCAGCTTCGCCCATACCGTAACCCTTCACCGTTTTGGCGAGGATAACAGTCGGCTGTCCTTTGTGTTTGTTGGCGGACGAATAGGCGGCGAACACTTTGAACGGGTCATGACCGCCGCGATTCAAACGCCAGATTTCGTCGTCCGACATGTCGGCAACCAACTCCAGTAACTCGGGATATTTGCCGAAGAACTGCTGGCGCACATACGCGCCGTCTCTGGCTTTGTAAGTCTGATATTCGCCATCAACGACTTCTTCCATGCGCTTCAATAACAGGCCGCTCTTGTCTTTTGCTAACAGTCGATCCCAATGGCGACCCCAGATTACCTTGATGACGTTCCAGCCTGCGCNNCCGTTGCCGCGCACCGGGCCATCCAAACGCTGCAAGTTACAGTTGATGACGAACACCAGATTGTCGAGATGTTCGCGTCCGGCCATCGAAATCGCACCCAGCGATTCCGGCTCATCTGTTTCTCCGTCACCGAGGAACGCCCACACTTTGCGACCATTAGTCTGCGCGAGTTCACGGTGTTGCAGATAGCGCATGAAACGCGCCTGATAAATTGCCATCAGCGGCCCCAAGCCCATCGACACGGTAGGGAACTGCCAGAAATCCGGCATCAACCAAGGGTGAGGATAAGAAGACAGGCCTCCGCCATCCACTTCCTGACGGAATTTATAAAGCTCTTCTTCGCTCAAACGTCCTTCGATGAAGGCGCGGGCATAGATGCCGGGCGAGGAGTGTCCCTGAAAATATACCAGATCACCGCCATGATCGTCGGTCTTGCCATGGAAGAAATGGTTGAACGCGACATCATATAAAGTTGCAGCGGAAGCGAAGCTGGCGATATGACCGCCCAACTCGGAAGACTCCTTATTGGCGTTCATCACGATGGCCATCGCGTTCCAGCGCGTCAGCGCGCGGATGCGGTGTTCCAATTCCATGTTGCCGGTGGAGCGCTCTTCCTTGTCTACCGGAATGGTGTTGAGGTAAGGCGTGGTCGCGCTGATTGGCACATCGTCACCAGCCAGTCGTGCATGGTTAATTAATTGCTCGATTAAAAAGTGCGCACGCTCACCGCCTTCTTTTTCCAGTACGGATTGGAGCGAGTCCAGCCACTCCTGCGTTTCTTGAGGATCGTAATCAGGTAAATGAGCCATTTATCTCTTCACTTTCTATAAAAAATTGATTCCTCCGCATTCAAGCTTGTCGAAGCGGGGGAAAGAGAAACCAATTTGAGGCACGATTCACATGCAATAGCAGTTAGACACAGCGCATCGTATTTAGTTCTGTTATCAGCCATTCCACTTTGCGGTCAGTCGCTTCTTGCGGTATGTCTGCCACTACTTGCAAGGCAAAGCCTGCGGCCACCAAAGTCGGCTGGTGCGGCATGCGCGCCAGCAGTTTGTCGTAATAGCCACCGCCGTAACCGAGTCGCGCACCATCCATCCCGAACGCCACGCCTGGCAGCAAAATGAAATCGATGGTGGATAAGTCTTTAACCATCTCGCAGCGCTCAATGAGCGGCTCGCGAATATCCCAACTACCCGGCGCTACATTCTGCGCCAAATCGGTGACGCGATATACATCCAATTGTTTAGTATCCCGATTCACTTTGGGCAGCAGCACCTGCTTGCCATCAAGCAAGGCCTGCTGCAAAAAAATTTCCGCTGCGAATTCATCACCGAAATTCATATAACCCAGCACTGTTACAGCTGTGCGATAGGCTTCCAACTCGGTGATGCGGGACACAATTAAGGTATTTAGATGCTGCCGTTCTGGCAGGGTAATACCCGAGCGAATTGCTATTATACTTTGTCTGAGGCTTTGCTTCATAGCTGGCATGTTCATACCCGCCCCGCTTTCTTCGCCCAATGTAGCAAACGTTCGCTATCTTCCAGAATATCGACCGGAACTTCGCGGTAATTCTTCAAAACTTGTTTTTCCGATGGCGCAAAAATGGCGGCGTGGTGTTCCATATATTCCGGCAAGGTCTCAGGGTGAGTTTTGAAATATAACCGACCATCGAACACGATACCGAAAAACTGCTCGCCCCAATACAAACCATACCCGCCGAACATGCGTTTGCAGCGCAAGCCGTCGAGGGCGGCGAGTTGTTCGAGGACAAAGTCACGGAAAGAGTCGGTGGACATTATTTTGCTTGGCTATCCCTTGAGTTGTTTGAGCGCAGGCGCAGCGGTGAGCAACTGCATCTGGCGTATGGCTATTGCGTTGAGACGCTTGAGGCGTTCACCCTGCGTTAGTGCCATGTGAATGAGTTCGGCATTCATACCTTCGATATTCGCCAGCACCAACAGTTGCTCAATGGTGGCATCGTCGCGCATGTTGCCTTCTATATCGGGATTGCTATCGCGCCATTGTTTGGCTGTCTGGCCAAACAGAGCGACATTCAGCATGTCCGCTTCGTTGGCGTAAATGATGGAGGCCTGCGATGGTGTCACTGCGGCGGGTATCAGGTGCGTTTTGACGGCATCGGTGTGGATGCGGTAGTTGAGCTTGGACAGGGTGCGATTCAAGTTCCAAGCGAGCGACAAGCGGCTGTTTTCATCTTCCTTGAGGCGCTGAAACTCTTTGATCAGATAGATTTTGAATTCCGGGCTGATCCACATGCCGAATTCAAAGGCAATGTCCTTGTGTGCATAAGTGCCTCCGTATCTACCTGTAGTGGCTCTAAGTCCGACAGCATTGGTTTTGGCTACCCACTCTTTGACGCTGATCTTGTAGCTGTTCAAACCGACCTGACTTTTAATTATGGCGAATTCGCCATAATTAAAATCGGGATTGTGAACACGTTCCCATATTCCGAGAAACTCAACGGTGTTGCGGTTTCGCAACCAGTCTGAAATAAAGAAATCTCCGTCCTTTGCTTTCAGCATGTCGGTCAAGGAGATGTAGTCCTCATCCCGCTGAGAAAGGACGGTAATGGCTGTTCCAAGCACATCGATGGTTAATTTCTTTTCTTTACTCATATTTGCTCCTATGCGGCAAATTGGTTCAAGGACACATAGGCCTTGATGTAATTGCGAAAGAGCTTGCGATATTGAGCAGGCACGGCACCGAAGTCACTGGTCGAAAATATTGGATTCGTCGCGAGATCGGTATATTCCGCTTCATCGCTAAATTGTCGTATTTAACACTCTGGAAATTCCGGCTTTATCCTCGCACCAGAACTTCAGACCGTAGGTTGTTTTGGTTCGGTTGTGTTCTGTGTTGCTTATAATCTTTGCGGGCGCTGCCGACAAGCATTGCACCGATCTTCGGATTAGAAGATCAATGCAAGCCTGTTGATGGATGTTGTTTTGACAGCAAGGTCGAAAGCGGCATTGCGCGAGCCAGCATTGCAATGATCTGCAATTCTGTTTCGGCTCGTTCAGGCTCCGCGCGGTCATCTACAATGACCAAGGCTTTATGCTCTCCCGGAGCGCTCAACACATCTCCCAGTTTTCGCATCACCCCGCCAGTGGCGCTATGATGAGGAATGAGCACGTCAACCAACTCGTCGCCAAACATAAAATCGAAATCGTATTCGTGACCTGACATACCTTTTACATGAGGGTCGCGCGCAAGTGTGAGTTTTGGCTTCCAACTCCTCAATAGCATTTCCACTTCGTCCGCCAGATTGTCGGCCTTGTCCGGCACGCCCAACGTGGTGCGCTCCATTTGGACTACGGCGAGAATCCCGCTGAGGAACTGCGCAATCAACACAGCCGTATATTCGGCTTTTCCGTGCGCCTTGATTTCACCTTGCTCTGTAAGCATAAGGCCATGAGGCTCAATGCTGCGCAGCAACGATGCCAGTTTGCTTTTATGCCAGGCAGCCATCCCCATACTGCTGAGATGTAGCATGGTATCCCCGTTGTCGGTCAATTCCAGCGTATCCCCATGCGGAATCGCATACACGTTGATAGCCGCGCCGTCAGCAAAGGCAAACGGTGTGCCGAGTTCAAATGCCTCCTCGCCCTTGGTGGTACGGAGCGGGGTGCAATCGAAAGCAAACTTGTTGGCAATCAGTTGGCAGTTCATGATGGTAGTTCCAGTTGTACGGCAGTCAGGTTGATTTGCTGGCAGAAATGCGCAAATCCACGTGAGTAATCATCGCACCCGAACCCCGATAATGCAATAGTCGAATCAGGGGAGTAGGTTAGCCATTCAAATTCTGACATAATGCTTTAACTGGATTTATTAGGCTTGGACGGAAATGGCATCCGACACACTTACCGATGAACAAATCGCTGCGTTTTTGGAGATGCCGAAGCGGGTAGAGAATCCTAATGCCAAGGCCAGAAGCGAAGGCAGGCATTCACGACGTGATTTTCGAGTTGTCAGCACAGATGGTTTTCAGGAATTTGCCTTGTTTACCCGGCAAAGTTTGTTGCTGCCACAGGGCTTCTCGGCGGGGCTGCGCTGGTTAGCCAAAAGCGGCGATTCCGTCATGCTGATGCGATGCAATGGATCAGACCATCCTCACTCCAACAGTATCGAGCATGATAAATTTGAACCGGTTTGTCATATCCACCAAGCCACTGAACGCTACTTGGCAGTTGGAAAAAAGAGCGAGGGATATGCTCAACCCACCAAAGAGTACAGAACGCTTGACGGTGCGCTGCACCATATCGTTCGTCAAAGCAATATTACTGGTCTAAAAACCGAGCCGGATGAACCGGACTTGTTTGAATAACATGGACATTCAAGAAATACAAAGAGCGATTTGCTCTTCCCTTTGTGCAGAAGTCAAAGTCTCCGAGCGTGGAGAGGGGCTTCTGTTTGTTTCTACGCCTTTCAGCTTTCCTGATGGGGACGCATACTCCATCTATCTTAAACAACTCCAAACCGGTGGCTTCCGCATAACTGATATGGGCATAACGCTTATGCACCTGAGTTATGAAAACGATATCGAAAAATTCCGGGGGGATGGCACTCGCGGAAAATTATTCCGCCAGATTTTATCCGAGATGGATTTGTTCGAAGCGGAGGGGGAGTTTTACATAGAGACACCTGCAACTGTACTCGGCACGAATATATTCCGGTTTGGGCAAGCGCTCACCAAGATTCACGACCTCACGTTCCTGAATCGCCTACGTGCGGAAAGCACTTTCTACGAAGACCTGAGAGAAAAATTGCTCGGCTGCGTGGATGCCGATCGGTTGAAGGAAAATTATATCGTCCCCGGAGTAGCTAACGCTGCTGACTACCCCGTTGATTATTTCATCGAGAGCGGCGAACAGCAGCCCCTGTACTTGTTTGGCGTTCCAAACCGCGACAAGGCAAGGCTCGCTACCATCATCCTGCAACACCTCATCGCGTCCAAAGCGGACTTCAATTCGATGATAATTTTTCAGGACATGTCCGTCATTCCGTCGCGAGACCTAAGCCGCCTGACAAATGCCGCTAATGACATGATTGCTTCCGTGGATGCCACGGACGACATCGAACGCAAACTCCTGCGGCGAATCAAATAGGGTGGTGCCCACCCTACCGAGCTACACTTTTATAGATTCAATTTTCAGCAGCCCGTTAAGGCTTGTTGCTTCTATTTTTGCTGAAATATCGCTGAGATCACCAACCTCNNTGATAGCTATGTTTCTGTTGCTTTTTGAAGGGAATTTCATGTTGCAGAAAATTTCCGTTGAATAAATTCGGGTCATAATAGTCCACCAATTTCATTATTCCTGAATGGCCTAAATTTTCTACTGCCTTTTTAACGCGACTTATGAAGTCAGCAGCTCTGACAATAACCGCATGGCCCCCAAATTTGAAACAATTCTCATGAACCATAAGTTGTTCTTTAAGCTCGTTCGCATCTTCTTCAGCGTAGTCAATTAACCCATCAACACAATCAAATCTGCCAGTGTGAATTGCATACAGGCAAAGTACATGCAGATGATTGTGGTGATCAAATGATATAGAAACAGGAGCGCCTAAATCCTCTGGGTGAATATCAAGCTCAGGATGGTTGAGAAACTTGATAGTAATTCCACTTGGTTGCAACCATGAAGCAACGGCTTCGTGTTTATCGAAACGATCATCGTCTTCTGCTTCTTTTTGCTTGAAGTAAGAAAGCCGGTTCAAATATAGACTTCCCTTTAGGAAATCGTCTGCCCATTCCTCTTTCTCACAAAACTTCACCAAATACCAAATCGTTTTCATATCACTGTTTCGCTTTTCGCTTTTCGCTTTGTCGTTTTCTTTTCCGTCGGCAACAAGCTGGTGAGTTGTTGGTAGCGCTCGAACAGGAACTCTACGCGCTGTGCGTCGCTGGCGAAGGCAGCCTTGCGGTAGCATGCATCCACGGCGCGGTCGAGGGCTTGGTGGGCTTTGACCAGTGCGGGCGGCATGGTGAGCGGGTCGTAGAGGTCGGCGAGCGAGCTTTGTGGGAATTGCGCACGGGCATCCAGCACGGTTTGGGCGACGGCTTCGATTTTCTGGCGTTGCGTGTCGCTGGGTTCAGGCCACGGGAAGTTGTTGTAGACGATATTGATGGAGTATTGATAATCACTTTTCATTCGTCCACAAACTGTACGCATCCAAGCCATGTGCATCATGGACTGAAGAAATCCAAAGTCATAGAGTGTTCCATTGGGAATGAATTGCAGCGTGTTATTGATAATGCAGTTGTGCGTTTCAAAGCCAAGCGGCATATATGTTCGCTTTTCAGATGACACCTTGGGTACGACGATATAACTACCTTTTGTGGGCTGTCTATTTTCACCGAAGAGCCAAGCGGATTTGGCTTTTTCAATTGTTGCCAGCTTGGGGCTAGCGAGGCGAAAATCGCGCACAGCCTCAACTCGCTTCAAGATGGCTGGCATTGCCCTCAATTCGTTTGGGGCAATGCCTTGCAGCCACAAGCACCAACGTCTGCCGTTGTTAAGGAAGCCATCTCCACCAAGGAAAGGGCGAATCCACTTTTTGGCATTCGGTTCCGTTTCAATAAGCGAGTGTCTTTCTTCATCGTTGAGTATCAGGTGTCCGTCATCGGTTGCTTCGTTACCCTTTATCATTTCGGGTGAACTGCTAATGCTTTGCCTTCTGGTGGAAATCACTGTGTTTACACTATCCACCAAATAGGGATTGATATTGCGTACGGCGACGGCGTGCGGTTCGCCACGGATGTCCTCATATTCGTAGATGGTTTTTTTCTCCACGTCGAACGCGCCAAAGCCGATGATGACGCAATGCACCGCCGCCATGCCTTTTGCCTCGTTACTCCACTGAAATGTGCGGTGAGCGAAGTGGATGTAAATACCTTTCGCAAGCAACCAGCCCCATAGCGCGCCAACTTGTTCTCCTTGGGTGATGCTATTGGTAGAAACGAAAGCGCAACGAATGCGGGTTCCATGAATATATGGGGCAGCTTTTATATACCACGCTGTAACATAGTCCAAGATACCTGATCCATTGATGGCTGCAAACAAGGGAGCAACATCTGATTTTTGTGCTGCGTTTTGTTCTTTTTTCCCGATGAACGGCGGATTGCCCAGCACATAGCTCGCGTGCTCCGCTGGCAGCACGTCGTTCCAATCCAGTGTGAGCGCGTTGTCGTTGACAATATGCGGCGAGGTCTTGAGCGGAATGCGCGCAAAGTACATGCCGAATTCTTCCGACACGCGCACGTTCATCTGGTGATCCATCAGCCACATGGCGACTTGCGCGATTTGCGCCGGAAATTCTTCGATCTCGATGCCGTAGAACTGGTCCACGTCCACGCTGATTTCCTGATGGATGTCGAGGAAGCGCGAGCCGGGGCCTTCATGCACGGTGCGCAGCACTTCCAGTTCCAGCTTGCGCAGTTCGCGGTAGGCGATCACCAAGAAGTTGCCGCAGC
>PLYB01000038.1 GCA_003151655.1 Gallionellaceae bacterium
TCCGCAACGAGTCCGAGCTCTTTGCCGTTCATACTCACCCGCATTCCTTTAGCTGGCAGATAGTCCACCGAGAGCCGGTCTTCCTTTTTGAACTCTTTGATATTGTCAAAAAACGTCGAGAATTGCTTCCAGCTTAAATCCAGTTTCTTTAATTCTTCCGCGCCAATATTTTCCAACATCAACGTATGTGTGGCATCAAGCAACTGCTCGCTGGTCACTTTCACGCCAAGCGGAGTAAGAAACCATATCGTGATATTCTTGCTTTTTTCTTCCGCCAAAATCTCCGCAACTGTGTGCTTATTTTCAGGCAAATATAAAGCGATGACATAGACATCGAGCACACCGCCCATAAAGCGGGAGCCTGCGCCGTTCAATACCAACGACTGCTCGCCCGCCTGAACCTTGTCAGGCACCGTCACCCCGGCCACATTAAGTGCGGATGCTGACAAACTAAACAAACACAACAAACTTCCCAGTAATATTTTTTTCATTTTCGCCCTATCTAACTAAATTACAACGCCTCAAACACACCCGCTGCGCCCATGCCCGTACCGATGCACATCGTCACCATACCGTATTTCTGTTTGCGGCGGCGCAGACCATGCAGCAGCGTAGCCGTGCGAATCGCACCCGTAGCACCCAGCGGATGTCCCAACGCAATCGCGCCGCCCAGCGGATTGACGATAGCCGGGTCGATACCGATGTCCTGGATGACCGCCAGCGATTGCGCCGCGAACGCCTCGTTGAGTTCGATCCAGCCCATATCGCTCAGACTCAATCCTACTTGTTTCAACACGCGCGGAATAGCCTCTTTAGGGCCGATGCCCATGATTTCCGGCGGCACGCCCGCCACACTAAAGCCGAGGAACTTGCCAATGGGGGTGAGATTGTAGCGCTTCAACGCCGCCTCGCTGCACAGCAACACCGCGCCCGCACCGTCCGACATCTGCGAACTGTTGCCCGCCGTCACCGAGCCATGCTGCGCGAACACCGTCTTGAGTTTAGCCAACGCATCCAGCGTAGTATCAGCACGCGGGCCTTCGTCTTGCGCCACATCGCGTGCATTGATCTTCACCTCGCGCGTATTCATATCCGGCACGTGATCGGTAATGTGATAGGCCGAAATCTCGTCTTTGAATTCGCCATTAGCAATCGCCGCAATCGCGCGCTGATGGCTCTGTAACGCAAACGCATCTTGCGCCTCACGCGACACCTTCCAGCGCTCCGCCACCTTCTCCGCCGTCAGCCCCATGCCGTAGGCGATACCGTAATGCTCGCTGTTTTCAAAGATCGCGGCATTGAACGCGATCTTGTTGCCCATCNNCCTGCTCCGCCTCCGGCATCGCACAGCCGACAATCACATCGCCGATACTCTTCGCATCCAGCGACGGCACCTGTGCCAGCACACTCTTCAACACATGCGCCAACAGATCATCGGGACGCGTATTGCGAAACATCCCGCGCGGCGCTTTGCCCACCGGCGTGCGCGTCGCGGCAACGATGTAGGCTTCTTGGACTTGTTTGCTCATAATTCCCTCCTAAATATTTTCAATAACTGTAGGGGCGTATGGCAATACGCCCTCATGGATGCAACGAATCTTCCATCCAGCGTTGCGGGTTATTCTCAACATATTCAGCAATGCGATTGTAATCGTCATCGTCGCGGATGACGTGTTCAAAATAATTACGCTGCCACACCGCCGCACCGGGAGTATTGCCAATTTCATTCATCCGCTTACCCACAGCAGACTTAAAACCCCGCACCATCGCCCCAAGATTCCGCGATGGCGACCGGAGGGGTGTATGGCAATACGCCCTTTGTTGCACATCTCGCGATACAGGTATATCACCATTCAATGGCGTATTACCATACGCCCCCACGATTTTGACGATGCCATGAAAATGATTGGGCATTACCACGAATTCACCACATTCAATTTCCAAACGAAGCTCCGCCGACCTCAACCACTCCGACTCCACGATTTTCCCACACTCGTTCAATCGCATAAGTCCATCCTTAATATCACCAAACAAGCACTCACGGTCATGAGCACAAACAGTCACGAAATACGCTCCTATTTGCGAATAATCAAATCCTTTTAACCGAACACTGCGACGATGCCCCTCATCTGTTTCATCGGTCATATTCTTCCCGTAGGGGCGTATGGCAATACGCCCATCATGGCACGCCACCGTTTACCAAAGGGCGTATTGCCATACGCCCCTACGAAAATCTGGTGCATCCCTATTTTGCGGTAAGGTTATGTGTCCACGGCAATTGTCTCAGCAGTGCTGAGACAATTACATCACTATGATAAGCCTCATAAAATTGCTTCATACGAAACAAGTTAGGACGGGTAAAGCCACGCAACCCCGGCTGAGTACGTGCCAGATGCTCAGCCAGTTGCGCCACCACCCCGTCACCCCATTCCGCCTGCTCAATCTTGCGGCTGATGGTCTGCCCCACCTGCCAATACAATTCGATCAACGTAGTATTCACCGCCTGCACCGCACGCTGCCGCGCAGCATGGATCAGTTGCGTAATCTCGTTGAAATCGGATTGTGGGTTCAGTGGTGTCGTCATGTTGTTATAAAAAATCAAACTGTGGGATGTCTCCATTTACGTCTCAAAACAGTTGAACGAATACACAAAGTTGCTATCATGTATCCCATGCAAAAGAAATCTCTCATCCAATCCAACCCTCACCTGCGTGCTTCGGAACAATACCGTAAGGCACTGGTTAACAATGTATCAAGTTCTACGGCAATTGAAACGGGAGCAGCCGTCGCGTCCATCGCCAAAACGATTACACCCGTCAAATCCCCGCAAGGCTCCGCTCGATAACCTCGGCGAAGATGCGCTCCATCGGACGATAGTTCCTGTCAAGCCCAGCCCTGACTGCCGCGAAGTAATTTTCTTTCTTCTCTTCGGCGATCAAACTGAAATCAAGCAACGGCAACCCGGCCTGTAACGCCATCAACGTGGTCAACACCCGCGAGACTCGACCATTTCCCTCACGAAAAGGATGAATCAATACCAACTCTACATGCGCCTCGGCCAAAACGCGCACTACCTCTTCCCGCGTCGCAAACCTGCACGGCGTACAGCGTGACAACACATCTCTTTCAAATTCGGACATCAACGCCTGGACACGCCCGGCAGCCGCAAACATGAAATCCCCTTTACTCACATTCACCTGCCGATACTCACCTGCCCAAGCGTAAATACCACCCAACCAAATCCGGTGAAACTCGCAAACGTCGTTAGCCGTAAAACGGTGTTCCTCATCGTACAGCCTCACCAAACGATCCATCGCTTCGATCAGAGCATTCGCCTCGACAACATCCATCTCCGAAGACGAAGTAACGCCGAGCATATTTTTCAATACCAACCCATCCGAACCCGGCTCGAACTGCGCCTCGCTCAAACCGGAAACATCATAGCGATCATCTGGAGTCATTCCTTCATGTCTTCCTCAAAATAAATCGTGGTACGTCCCCATTTATTCGCGCCGTCAAACCCGGCACCGTGTCCGGCAAGCCCGCCAACAACAAGGCGATACGCGCCACATTCATCCCCTGCTCCGCCTCGGGCATCGCACAACCGACGATCACATCGCCGATACTTTTTGCATCCAGTGACGGCGCCTGTGCCAGCACACTCTTCAACACATGCGCCAATAAATCATCGGGACGCGTATTGCGAAACATCCCGCGCGGTGCTTTGCCCACCGGCGTGCGCATCGCGGCGACGATGTAGGCTTCTTGGACTTGTTTGCTCATGATCACCTCCTAATTTTTTCAATAAATGCGTAGGGGCGTATGGCAATACGCCCTTGTATGAAAATACGCCCTCATGGATGCAACGAATCTTCCATCCAGCGTTGCGGGTTGTTCTCAACATATTCAGCAATGCGATTGTAATCGTCATCATCGCGTATGACGTGTTCAAAATAATTGCGTTGCCACACCGCAGCGCCGGGAGTGTTACCAATTTCATTCATCCGCTTTCCCACAGCAGATTTAAACCCCCGTACCATCGCACCAAGATTCCGCGATGGTGACCGTAAGGGCGTATGGCAATACGCCCTTTGAGGCATATCTCTGGACACTGGTGTATTACCATTCAAGGGCGTATTGCCATACGCCCCTACGATTTTGACGATGCCGTGAAAATGATTGGGCATCACCACAAATTCACCGCACTCAATTTCCAATCGAAGCTCCTCCGACCGCAACCATTCCGACTCCACGATTTTCCCGCACTCGTTCAATCGCATGTGCCCATCCTCGATATCACCAAACAAACATTCGCGATCATGAGCACAAACAGTCACGAAATACGCTCCTATTTGCGAATAATCAAATCCCTTTAACCGAACACTGCGACGATGCCCCTCATCTGTTTGATCGGTCATATTCTTTCCCGTAGGGGCGTATGGCAATACGCCCTTGTAGCGGTTCCTTATCACCATTTACCAAAGGGCGTATTGCCATACGCCCCTACGAAAAATCTGATGTATCCCTATGTCTCGGTGAACTTATGCGCATCAATTCCATTTAGCCCAACCAAGATCACACAGCATTACGCCAATGCACTGAACAGCCAATTCCGCATCTTGCTCGCGAATCGGGCGAAGGTTATCGTGTTTCTCTTGTTCCGCATGTTTTGCGCGCGAATGCAGCCGCTGTGGAATTTCAGCTGCACATCTAACAATACGTTGACCGTTCTTACCGTTTTGTCTTTCAAGTAAGTCAATCAGTGCTCCCAAATCTTTACCAATTGCCCCTGCTTCATCTACACTTTGCAAATACGCACTCAAAATTGCCGTCGCTGCTTCGCGCGCACGATCCACCACAGATTCTGCACCTGCGCGATAAATATCGTCTAACAGTAAATCAATTTTTTCTTTAAGCAACCCACTTTTATCCGGAACGCAATTCCAGTTAATCTCGGGCAAAGCACCAATACTCTGCCTAGCTTTAAGAGTTACTAGCACTTCTCTCGTATGAACTATTTCTTTATGAATAACTGTCCAGATACTAAATGCAGCTCTTGAGCCCAAAATTACAATTTGTTGCTGACCATTCGTTACTTCCAACTCGGATGGATTTACTGATTCAAATGAAACCGCCCGTTGTTGCTTGGGATACATTTCAACTGGTACTGACGGATCAATCATCACCATCCAGTTTTCTGGTTGAGCCACTGGTCTACGTTTGTAAAATCGGCCCCGCCTAATCCTTGTCACAAGATCAAAAGAATCTTCTCTGAAAAGATACGGTGCAACCATAGTTAGATCAATTTCATCAGCGACCAAGCTATTACTTTCAGAATAATCAAAAACAAACTTTGCTGGCGTTAAGATAGGCATAGGCCAAAGAGTCTTGGCTCCATAGGTACTGCTACCCTCAAATACCATTCCATTCGATTGTTCAACACCAATATACATTCTAATAGCCCCATTAATTCCGCAACGGCTTGCCATTCTTCAGCATGTACTCAATCCGCTCCCGCGTCTTCTCGGTCGCGAGCAGTTCCATGAAATTTTTACGTTCCAG
>PLYB01000324.1 GCA_003151655.1 Gallionellaceae bacterium
TTGGCGAAGATGTGCTGATCGTATTTGAGATTTTGTCCCAGCTTTTTATGCTGCGAACTTTCCAGCCAAGGCTTGAGTTTTTGCAATGCGTGTTCACGGTTTAACTGATCCGGCGCACCGGGGTAGTTGTGCGCTAAGGGCATATAAGCGGCGTGATGCACTTCGATAGAAAATGAAATGCCGACCAGTTGCTCGTTCATTACATCGAGGCCGGTGGTTTCAGTGTCCACACTCACCAGCGGCGCTTGCATGAGCTTTTCTATCCATGCATCGAGTTGGGCATCGGTGAGGATGGATTCGTAGTGTGAGGTGTCGTTGCGGAAGAGGTCGCCGGATGAGGGTTCTGGTTCCCTCTCCCTTGGGGAGAGGGCTAGGGTGGGGGTGCTTTTGTTTGTGGAGGTATGTTCGACGGCCTCGCCCCCTCCCCAGCCCTCCCCCGTTGGGAGAGGGAGCGAAGTCGAGGATTGTGAGAGTTCGCGTAGCCAACTCTTAAAGCCGAACTGTTCCAGCAGGCCGCGCAGCTTTTCCTTATCCTGCTGCGGTGCGGCAAGCTGATCAAAGCACACCGGTAATTCAACATCACATTTCACCGTGACCAATCGACGACCTTGCGGCAACCAATCCAGCGCGGCGCGCAGATTTTCGCCGACCACACCGCCGACTTTATCCGCGTTGGCGACCAGATTATCCAGCGTGCCGTATTCCGTAAGCCACTTCACCGCCGTCTTCGGGCCGCACTTGGTAACGCCCGGCACGTTATCCACGGTATCGCCCACCAGCGTCAGATAATCCACGATGCGTGCCGGTGGCACGCCGAATTTTGCCAACACGCCCGCTTCGTCCAGAGTCTCGTTGCTCATGGTGTTAATGAGTTGCACTTGGCTGTTGACCAACTGGGTCAAGTCTTTGTCGCCGGTGGAAACAATGCAGCGCGCACCGCCCCGCGTGGCCTGTTGCGCCAGTGTACCGATCACGTCGTCGGCTTCCACGCCGTCGATCATCAGGATATTCCAGCCAAAAGCGGCAACGGCTTCGTGTAACGGCTCAATCTGCGCGCGCAGGTCATCCGGCATGGAAGGGCGATGGGCTTTGTATTCGGGATACCAGTCGTCGCGGAACGTTTTGCCTTTGGCATCGAATACGCAGGCGCTATAATCCGCCGGGTAATCTTTCTGCAAGCGCCGCAGCATATTGAGCACGCCCTGTATGGCTCCGGTCGGTTGGCCGCCGGGGCTGCGTAAATCGGGCATCGCGTGGAATGCGCGATACAGGTAAGATGAGCCATCGACTAACAGCAGTGTTTTCATTATTTTTGAGAAATTTAAGATGAATAACCAAACCAAATTACCTCATTCACAACTCCCTGAGTTGACTCAGTCGAAGGAGGCATGGCGCGTATTCGGCATTATGTCAGAATTCGTCTCCGCCACCGAACGTCTGCAAGACATTCAACCAGCTGTGAGCATTTTCGGCAGTGCGCGCACCCCGCACGACCATCCCTATTACAAGCTGACCGAAGAAATTGCACGCCTGCTTTCCGATGCCGGTTTTTCGGTGATTTCGGGCGGCGGCCCGGGTGTGATGGAAGCTGCCAACAAGGGCGCGTTTTACGGCAAATCGCCCAGCGTCGGCCTGAATATCCAGTTGCCGCACGAGCAGCACAATAATCCGTACCAGAATATCAGCCAGACTTTTCAGCACTTTTTTACGCGCAAGGTCATGTTCGTTAAATTCGCCAGCGCTTACGTGGTAATGCCCGGCGGCTTCGGCACGCTGGACGAACTGATGGAAGCGCTGACTCTGGTGCAGACCGGCAAGACGCGCCGCATGCCGATTATTCTGGTGGGCAGCAAATTCTGGGGCGGCATGGTGGAATGGTTCAAGTCCAGTTTGCTGGAAGAAAAAATGATCAGCCCGGACGATATGGATTTGATTCAGGTCATTGATGATCCGCAGCAGATCGTCAGCGCGATATTCAAGCATTACGAAACGCGCGGCTTCGAGCCTTCGGAGGCTGAACGCGAAATGCAGTTGAATTTATAAAGGCTCCCATAAGTACGCAGCCTGCTAAAATAAAGCACTTTTTCAGGAACACATACCATGCGCCTCATTGCCCTATTATTTTTAGCTTGTCTGAGTACGGCGGCTTATGCCGAGGAGGTAAAGCCTTCTGACCTGAAGCCGGTACCACCGCCTCCGGCTCTTGATCCGAGTGAATCGCCGGATGAACCACAGGTGACTATTACCAAACAGACCGAGCAAACAGTTGAAGAATACCGATCACACGGCAAGCTCTACATGATTAAAGTGACTCCGAAACACGGCAAACCTTACTATCTGATTGACGACCGTGGCGACGGCAAGTTCGCGCGTCAGGAAAGTCTGGATTCCGGTCTGCGCGTGCCGCAGTGGGTTATTTACAAATTCTGATATAGGTCTCAACAGCATGGCAGTTTTTACTCGCGTCACCGAAGCGGACATCACCGCGTGGCTGGCAAATTATTCGCTCGGCACTTTACTCGAATTGCAGGGCATCCCTGCCGGCATCGAAAATACCAATTACTTCGTTACCACCAGCAACGGGCGTTTCGTATTGACGTTATTTGAGAAACTCACTCCAGACGAGCTGCCTTTTTATCTCAATTTAATGGCGCATCTCGCGCGCCACGGCATTCCCTGCCCCAGCCCGGTGGCGGATAAAAATAATTTTTTCCTTGGTGGGTTGAACGGCAAACCTGCGAGTATCGTGAGCCGACTATCCGGCAAATCAGTTATCCAGCCCGCCGCCGCGCACTGCGCTGCCGTTGGTGCGATGCTCGGACAAATGCACAGTGCCGGTTTAAGCTTTGGCGATGTCATGCCTAATCCACGCGGCGCGGCATGGCGCGCCGCCACCGCACAACAAGTCAGCCAGTTTCTGACAGCGCAAGATGCCGCACTGCTAAACAGCGAGGTGACATATCACGCGCAGCACACACTGAACGAACTGCCGCGCGGCGTGATTCATGCCGATCTGTTTCGCGATAACGTATTGATGGACGGCGAACGAGTGGGAGGGCTGATCGATTTTTACTTCGCCTGCAATGACAGCCTACTCTACGATGTCGCCATCACCGTCAACGACTGGTGCATGAGCAGCGAAAGCAAGTTGGATGAGGAACGCACGCGCACATTTCTGCAGGCGTATCACGCAGCACGTCCGTTCACTGCACAGGAAGCCGCAAGCTGGCCGACGGCATTACGCGTCGCCGCTTTGCGTTTTTGGATCTCGCGTTTGTTCGATCTGCATCTGCCACGGGAAGGTGAGATAGTGCATGCTCACAACCCCGATCAATTCAAGCGCATCCTGCAAAACCACATCGCTACTGCGCAACCTACCTGGCTATAAATGAACAACATGGAAATCCGTAAATTAAATGCTGCGCGCGGCTGGATATGGGTGACGCACGGTTACATGCTCATCATGCGCAACCCTTTTTTAAGCATTGTCGCCGCAGCAATTGCGGCGGTTGCCATTCTGCTCGCCCTGATGATTCCCTTTGTCGGCCCGCTGCTGGCAGTACTGCTCATGCCGGTGCTGATCGCCGGTTACGCACGTATCTGCCGCGCCCTGGAGGAAGAGGAGAAAATCGAACTGCAACAGCTTTTTTCCGGATTCCCTAAACGCACACCGCGGCTGATCGCACTGGGAGGATTTTTACTGCTGGGATTATTGATCGCTTCGATCATCACCATCACGGTTGGTGGCGACTCACTCGCTACGTTGATGGATGGTGCCAAGTCTGCCTCCGATCCGGAAATGCTGGTAGAAACAATGTGGTCGGCAGGATCGAACGTAACCTTCAGCTTAATCATTGGCTTCACGCTGACCTTCGCCCTAATGATGGCATTCCAGTTTGCGCCGATGCTGGTTTTTTTAAGCGAAATGACACCGATTGCCGCGATGCGCGCCAGCCTGTCCGGATCACTTCGCAACTTAATTCCGTACACCGTGTACAGCATCATCATGCAAATGATCGCGCTGCCACTCAGCTTTCTACCCTTCAATCTCGGCATGATCGTGTTGCTGCCGCTCGGCTTCAGTTCGCTTTATGTGGGCTACCGCAACATCTTTCCGTTTGCGGACGAAATTACTCCTGATCAAACCGCCGCAAATGAGCCGGAAACTCGACCGGACGATACCCCGCCTACGGCCTGAGTTGTGTAGCCCGGATGCAACGCAGTGAAATCCGGGAGCGACCGTCAGGGTACAGGGGGTATCTCAACATTCGGCGGAGTACCAAGGATCCCGGATTTCGCTACGCTGCATCCGGGCTACGGAACGATTCGCGGTACTATCCCTTAATGGTCAACTACCGCCGCAATCTTGTGCCGGGTGGCACATATTTCTTTACCGTAAACTTGCAGGATCGCTCATCCCGGCTGCTGACCGAGCATGTCGAGTTATTGCGCGCCGCTTTCCGTATCGTTAAAGACAAGCAACAGTTTCACATTGATGCCATCGTCATTTTGCCCGAACATCTTCACACTATCTGGACGTTACCCGAAGGCGATGCCGATTATCCCGGTCGGTGGCGAGTAATCAAAAGCGCATTCACCCGTGCCGTAGTCAAGTCCGGCGTTATCGTGGAGAGCAATGAAAAAGGTGAGTATGCATTGTAGCAGCGGCGATATTGGGAACACACCATCGCAGACGAAGATGATTTAGAACGGCACGTGGATTACATCCATTTCAACCCGGTCAAGCACGGATGGGCCAAACAAGTGATCGACTGGCCGCATTCATCGTTCCACCATTACGTGCAACAAGGCATATTGCCGAACAATTGGGTGTGCAGCATAGACAATGGGAAATTTGGCGAAACCAGTAGCACGGATGAAGCGTAGCGCAATCCGGGAGCGCCCGTCAGGGCGCAGAGGTCACTACTGTAGCACCAAGAGCCCCGGATTCCGCTACGCTTCATCCTGGCTACGTTAAATAGCAGTGAGCTTTGCGTATTCCAGAGCCAGCCACTTGCTGCCTGCGCGCTTGAAATTAACCTGCACACGTCCCTGGTTACCGCCGCCTTCACTATCGGTCACCACCCCCTCGCCGAATTTCTGGTGGAACACGCGCTGACCGATACGCCACAACACATCCGGCGCGGGCTGCGGGGTGGTGATCGGTTTGGGAGCAAAGGCAGAAACGTAGCTGTTCGTCTCATGGCTGCTTGTCTCAAACGTTTTGCGCGCACTGAATCTCGGCGTGAGCCAGTGCAACAAATCCTCCGGCAACTCGCGCAAGAAACTTGATGCCATGCTGTAGTTCGTTTGCCCGTGCAACATCCGGCTTTGCGCCATGGTGAGATACAGCCTACGGCGCGCACGGGTAATCGCCACATACATCAGGCGGCGTTCTTCATCTATCCCGCCGTCCACGTTTTGACTGTTTTGGTGCGGAAACAAACCTTCTTCCAAACCGGTGATAAACACGGTATGAAATTCCAGTCCTTTCGCGGCATGCACTGTCATCAGGTGTAGCGCATCTTCGCTGTCACCCGCCTGATGCTCGCCCGATTCCAGCGAGGCGTGGGTGAGAAAAGCGGTCAGGCTGTCATCCTCGTTCTCATACACGAACAGTGTTGCCGAGTTAATCAGTTCGTTCAGATTTTCCAGCCGCTCTTCCGCTTCGCGCTTCTTCGCGCCCGTTTCATTTTTGTAATGATCGATCAAGCCGCTGTGCAGCAACACATGATCCATAATTTCCGGTAGTGGCAATGCTTTGGTCGCGCTGCGCAACGACTCAACCAGCCCGACGAAAGCAGTAACCTTGCCGCCCGCCCGCGCCGCCGCATCCCACAAGGTGGTGTTATTGACCTTCGCGGATTCCTGCAACTGCTCGATACTGCGAGCGCCGATCCCGCGCGTGGGGAAGTTAATGATACGCAGCAGCGCGTTATCGTCATCGGTGTTTTCCATCAGGCGCAAATACGCCAACGCGTGCTTGATCTCCTGCCGTTCGAAAAAGCGCAAGCCGCCGTACACGCGGTACGATAATCCCGCCGATACCAGTGCATGTTCCAGCACACGCGACTGCGCATTGGAGCGATACAACAGCGCCATTTCGGTAAGTTTCACCCCTTCGCGATTGAGTTGTTGTATCTCATCGACGATAAAGCGGGCTTCGTCCACATCTGTTCCTGCTTCAAATGCGCGTATCTGCTCGCCACTTTTTTCCGAGGTCCACAGATTCTTACCGAGGCGATTTCGATTGTTGCTGATGAGCGCATTGGCGGCATCGAGAATATTGCCGTGCGAGCGGTA
>PLYB01000298.1 GCA_003151655.1 Gallionellaceae bacterium
TTTCTTCTGTCAAATAAACGCGGGAATAACGTATAGACTTTGTCTAGGTCAACGCTCGCTTTGGCGGCGAAACCGAAAACCTTGGGCAGACGTGTATAAGCACCGAGCAGCAGATTAAGATCGACCGATAACGGGGCGAATATCTTGCGTCCTTCGGGTGAGTGCGCTAAGCCTAGGCGCGCAATCTTGGACGCTTCCAGATGATGCACTTCCTTGCCGTCCAGCAACACTTTGCCGCTACCGGGTTTCAATATCCCGGACAGTACCCGCATGGCGGTTGTTTTACCCGCGCCGTTTGCACCGATGAGGGCGACCACGGAACCGGCTCTCACTTCGAAGCTCGCCCCGCTCAACACTTTGCTGGCACCGTAGCCGGCATGCAAATCTTCGATACGCAACAGGACAGATTCGCCCCGCCCGCGTGAAGAAGTGGATGACTCTTTGCTTTCACCCAAATAAGCTTTAATCACATGAGGGTCGCGCTTCACGTCTTCCGGCAAGCCCTGCGCGATGATCTTGCCTTCATCCAGCACGGTAACGTAATCGCACACTTCGTTCACCACACTCATGTGATGCTCGATAAGGATAGTGGTGATGCCGCGCGCATGAATTTTGCGCACGATCTCGATAAGATTCAACACATCGGGATTGGCCAGTCCCGCTGCGGGTTCGTCGAGGATTAATAACTTGGGCTTGCGTGCCAGCGCGCGCGCAATTTCCAAAAAGCGTTGCGCACCGTAGGGTAAATCTTTTGCTTTTGTTCTGGCATCGCTGGACAAACCGACCAGCTCCAGCAAAGCGAGTGCATCGGCCTGTGCTCTTTTTTCTTCGTTGTAAGCTAAGCCGAACAACACCAGCGGCAACGATTTTTTGTACGCCCCGGCGCAGGCGACCATGATATTTTCGAGTGCGCTCAGCTCCGCGAACAGTTGCAGATTTTGAAAGGTACGCGCAACACCTGCTTGCGCTACCTTGTACAAACTGCCTTTGGGCAATTCTTTACCCTGCAAGCGCAATTGCCCGGCTGTTGGCGCATACAAGCCGGAAATGACATTCACCAGCGTACTTTTGCCCGAGCCGTTGGGCCCGATCAGACCATGCACGTGCCCTGCCTGTACTTGCATCGAGATGCCATCTACTGCCTTGATGCCGCCGAAGTAGCGCCTTACATCGATGAGCTCCAGCAATAGTCCCGCTTCTTCTTTCTTGGGCAGCACCGATTCCAGCGTTGATGCAACAGGTAATTCGGGGGGTGGAATACTGAACAGTTTTGTTAATATTTTTTCGGCATAACCCATCAGCCCCTCGGGCAAACCTACCACCACCGAGAACAGCATCAGCGCGAAGATCGCTTTGCGCCAATCTTCGGTGTTTTCCACCAGCACGCTGCCGAGTACCAGCAACAGCATGCTGACCAGCGGAGCGGCAACCTGAAATGTTAGCTTGCGCGTGTTGCGAAAACTGAGCGTGCCCGCGACCAGCGCCAAAAAAAGCCCGACAACAGAAAACATTTGGAACAAAGAACGATTGGACAGCAAATTAGGCAGCAGCACAATCAAACACGCGCCGACAAATGCGCCCCACAAACTTTTGCGCCCGCCCAGCACCACGCCTAGCAGCAAGATCACCATCAACTCGTAGACGAAACTGTTGGGCTGCAAGAATTGAAAATTGAACGCGTAAAGTCCGCCCGCCAAGCCGCCCAATCCCGAACCCAGCGCGAACGCTGCCACCTTATGGCGGAACACGCCCACGCCCATCGCATCGGTAGCAATGGGGCTATCGCGCAAGGCCTCAAACGCCCTGCCCCAATGCGAAGAAAGCAGATTCTTCATCGCCACCCAAGTAAGCGCCAACAGCACAAGGCACAACCAGAAGAATCCTTGCGGGTCGAGATGCAGGCCGAATAGCAGCGGCCTATCCACCTGCAACCCTTGCGCGCCTTGGGTGATGCTTTCCAATTCGTTCAAAGTAGTGGCGGTCAGCGCCGAGAAGCTAAGTGTGGCCAGCGCGAATTGCGGGCCTTCCAAACGCAAAGCCGGAAAAGCCAGCAGGCCACCGAACACGAAACCCACCAGCAAGCTGGCAAGCAAGGCTGGCAACATGCTGAAACCGAATACCATCACACATAAACCGCCTGCGTAGGCACCCAGCCCCAGGAACGCCGCATGCGCCAAATTGACCTGTCCCAGATAGCCCACGCTGACATCCAGCCCGATCAGCAAAATGCCGTAAATCGCCAGCAGGGTCAGCAATCCCAATACATAGGAATTGCTAACCGCCAAAGGGATACATGCGAGCAGAATAAATGCGATAAGCTCTGCGCCGTTGACCAGCAGGATTCTTTTCAACTTACACTTTCCTTATGCTGGCTTTACCGAACACGCCATTCGGCTTCATAGCCAGTGCCAAAATGAGCAGGATCAAACCGGGTGCCTCGCGCCAGCCGCTACCGATGTAATAGCTCGCAAGACTTTCCAACGCACCCAAAAACAGACCCACAACCACTACGCCGAATCCGGAATCCAGTCCCGCCACCACGGCGACCGCGAACGCTTTCAGGATAAGCGCCGATGCCATCGTAGGGCCGACCGTGGTAATCGGAGAAATCAAAATACCCGCCATCGCGGCAACCAAGCCGGATAAGCCGTAGGAAAGCATGATGGTTCTTCTAGCCGAGATACCCATCAGTTCGGCCGCATCGCGATCTGCCGAGACAGCCTCAAATGCCTTTCCCCAAAGCGTTTTGCGTTTGAACAGCTCGATCAAGCCCATCACCGACAACACACCGATGGCAACCGACAATTCGACAGGCGTGATGCTGATGCCGGAAAAGTGCATTGGCTCGGAAGAAATCGGAGTCGGGAAAGGATGGTCATCCCTGCCCCAGATATTCTCCGCCGCAGAATAGGCAAACAGGCCAATGATGATGCTCATCAAAATCCAGCCTTCGCTTTTCTGTTCCAGCGCGAGACGTACCGCCAGCCGCTCGACCACCAATCCAAGCAGCGCACCGCAGAGCAAACCGCACGGCACCATCAGCCAGTAAGGCAGACCCAGATTAAGCAGCGTCAGGCTGATGAAAGCCGAGACCATGACCAGCTCGCCCTGGCCGAAATTGATACTCTTGCTGGTGGAAAAGGTGAGTTGAAAACCGTAAGCAATCAGCGCGTAAACGAGACCCATCAGAGCCCCGCTTACCCCCATTTGAAAAATCACTTCCATGTATTACTTTTCTTGTTTGGTCAGGCGCTGCTTGTCCGCTTCGTTGCCAAACACGACGTGACCGTCTTTGACCAGCCCCATCACGACATTCTCACGACGGAAAGCTTCGTGGGTTTGCACGTCTGCCGGATTCCACTTCGAAAAAGGATGCTTCCAGGTTGCAATCACACCCTTGACCGGCTCTTTCAAATCTTCCAACGCTTCTTTGATTTTCTTGGTATCGGTACTCTGCGCCTGCTTCACTGCGGCAGCAAAGATGTACACGGCATCGTAACCCTGCGCAGCGGAAACCGGCGAAGGAATGCGATCCACTTTATAGGCTTTGTGATAACCCTCAATGAAGCTCTTCGCCTTGGGCGAGATCGCTTCTTCGATAAAAGTCTGCGGCATCAAAGTGCCATTGCCGTTCTTGCCCGCGTTGTCGATGTAATTCGACATCGACAACGTCCAACCGCCGATCAGCGGAACGTTCAGATCATTTTTGGCCATGCCATTGGCAACTGCCGCGAGTTCCGGGCCGATACCCCAGATCAGAATTGCTTGCGCACCCGCCGTCTTGGCCTTGATCAATTGCGCGGTCATGTCCTTGTCGCCGATGTTGAATTTTTCGGTGGCGACCACTTCCAGTTTATTGCCTTGAGCCTTGATCTGCGCCAGCAGGTCATCACGACCGGAAACGCCGTAGTTGGTGGCATCGTGCAAAATGGCAACCTTGGTGAATTTACGGTTGATCGCTTCTTCAACCACCATGCCGGATTGAATACCGTCATGCGCAGCAAAGCGGAAGATCGACAGATCGGCCACGCCAGCTTTGCTCCATTGCGTCATCGACGCTGAACCTGCTGCCGGGGTAATGATCTTGGTGATCCCTTTTTCTTGCAGATGTTTATCCCCCGCAATAACCACGCCGGTATTGACCGAGCCGATCACACCAGAAAGATCATCCATCGAAGCCAGCTCTTGCGCGATCAGCGCACCGCGATCATTCTTCGCTTCATCATCACGCTCGATAATTTCAATCTTTAGCTTCTTCCCGCCGACGGTAACTCCGCCCGCAGCATTGATCTCTCCAATGGCAAGCTTGGCACCATCACGCATCGAAGCGCCCATCGGCGCAGAGCCGCCGGTAAACGGCCCGGTAATCGCCAGCTTGATTGCGTCGGCAGCAAATAATGGAGTAGCAAAACCAAATAGCAATGCAGCAAGTAAAGTTTTCTTCATTTTAATTCTCCCGAAAGTGGAAAAGATGTTTGATCAACCTCCGTATTCTAACTTGAATCAAAATGTTGCAAGAAGCTAATCAATCGGTGTGTTCTACGTAGCTTGCCCTACAGGTAAATATCAAGCTAACATCTCACTCCCTGAAATCAACGCACCACTCACCATTATGTCTACTAGCTATCTCTCCCGTATCGGCACGCCGCTGAGCCCCTCCGCCACCAAGGTCATGTTTTTGGGTTCCGGTGAACTGGGCAAAGAAGTCATCATCGCTTTGCAACGTCTGGGGGTGGAAGTGATCGCGGTGGATCGCTATGCCGATGCGCCGGGAATGCAGGTGGCACATCGCTCGCACGTCATCAATATGACCGATCCCGTTGCCTTGCGCGCGGTGATAGAAGCGGAACGCCCGCATCTGGTCGTGCCCGAGATTGAGGCCATCGCCACTTCGGTTCTGGCCGACATCGAAAGAGAAAAAATCGCCGAGGTAATCCCGACCGCGCGTGCCGCCCAGCTCACCATGAATCGTGAAGGCATACGCCGCCTCGCTGCCGAAGAACTCGGCTTGCCGACATCCGAATTCAAGTTCGCCAGTTCGCTGGAAGAGCTGCAAGCCGCCATCGACGGCGGCATCGGTTTCCCCTGCATCGTCAAACCGGTCATGTCTTCTTCCGGCAAAGGTCAGTCTTTGTTGCGTGGGCAGCAGGATGTGCAAACCGCGTGGGACTACGCCTTGAAGTCCGGTCGCGTTAAGGAAGCGCGCGTCATCGTGGAAGGCTTTGTCGACTTCGAATACGAAATCACCCAGCTCACCGTGCGTGCCATCGGCGCTTCAGGCCAAGTGGAAACCTTTTTCTGCGAACCCATCGGTCACGTGCAAGTGTCGGGTGACTATGTTGAATCGTGGCAGCCGCAAGCCATGTCGCCGCTGGCATTGCAACGCGCGCGCGACATGGCGGGTAAAGTGACCGCCTCATTGGGCGGGCGCGGAATCTTCGGTGTGGAATTGTTCGTCAGGGGCGACCAGGTGTGGTTCTCCGAAGTCAGCCCGCGCCCGCACGACACCGGCCTGGTTACCCTCGGCACACAACGCCTGTCGGAATTTGAATTGCATGCGCGCGCCATTCTCGGCTTGCCGGTGGATACCGCACTGCGCCGTCCCGGTGCATCTGCTGTGATCTACGGCGGTATGGAAGAAAAGGGAATCGCCTTCGAAGGCGTAGCACAAGCGCTCACCGTGCCGGAAGCAGACATCCGTCTTTTCGGCAAACCGGAAAGCTTCCTCAAGCGTCGCATGGGCGTCGCCGTCTGCACGGCGGATGACACCGACGAAGCACGCCGACGCGCAAAACTCGCCGCATCTTTGGTAAAGCCGGTCAAGGGCTGAGCCTATACCACTCAAATAGTCTATTAGGCTGCGCGTTCTGGAGACCGATTTATCGGGCGAAATAGGTAAGCTATCGCCCGACAAATCGGTCTCCTACGCCTTTCCGGTCACAAGTTTTACGGACAACGATATTTTTCTAATGGACTATCCGGGTTAAAACTTTAGATGATGCATGCGTGTTGCATCTGTCTTTGTCTTGAATTAAAGTGCTACGAAGTAACACCTTGTCATTTCTATTGGAAGAAATCATGACTACCGCACTCCGTTCTACCACGCTCAAAATCGATCAGGTAATCAAGGAACGAGTTAAGCGTCTTGCAGATGCACGTCATCGCACGCCTCATCGTGTCATGCTGGATGCGATTAGCGAGTATGTCGAACGTGAAGAAAAGCGTGAGGCATTCAGGCAAGACGGTATCCGTGCGTGGGAAGAGTACCAAGCCACTGGTTTACATGTTACGCATGACGAGGCGGATGCATGGCTCGCCAAACTGGAACAAGGCCAGGATGTGGAACCGCCCGCATGCCACGTGTAATTTGGTCGCCCGCAGCACTTGCAGATATGCAACGTGTCTATCGCTTCTTGGCGGCAAAAAACCTACTTGCAGCCAAAGAAGCCGTTAAAGCAATTCGTCAAAGCGTAAATATCCTTGCGCAACATCCCGAAGTCGGACGACCTATCGCAGAGATGGAGCCGGAATACAGGGAATGGCCGATTTCTTTCGGCAGCAGCGGCTATGTCGCCCTGTACCGTTTCGACGGACAGACTGCACTCATCGTGGCACTACGCCACCAAAGAGAAGTCGGGTTTTAATTTCCTTCACCCGCTCATAGCCCACCTGCGTCAGCCAGCGCTTGAAAGGTTCCGCTTTGGAAGAAGGAATAGATTGAATGATGCGGAACAAGCCCTCTGTATTGGCACAGTCTGTGGCACGCGGTTTGCCGTCCGGGGCTTCGAGTTTCAACCCGCGACAAAATGTCACGACTTCGCAGCCCTCCGCGCCCAGCCGCTGCTTCAGCTTGCGCCAGTACGCTCCTGCATCGGAGCTATCGGTCAGCACGCCCGACCGAGGAACCTCCTCCCTGTTAGTCAAGCGCATTGCCGGGTCTTGCCGTCTGCGGCAGTTGTTCGGAATAGCCGAACAACTGAATTTTATCCAATTCGCCATCCTCGAAGATGTGCTTGATGTGCTCGCTGATCGTCCCCTTGGCTTTGCCGAATAACTCGGTCAACTGCTTCTGATTCAGCCAAAGGTTTTCCGACTCCAGCATCACGTCAATGCGGGTGGAGCCGTCTTCGCTTTGGTAGATCAGGAATTGTTGGGGGATGGTCATATTTTCAACTTGTCAGTGATATTAACGTTTCTGCTCATCGCCGGAAGATTTGGCGAATTTAATGATGTCAGCAAACACACTGTCCGTTGTCATTTTTTCTTGTCCAGCTTGTTCTTCGCACTTTCGATTTGCTTCACACTTTGCTCCGGTGTCGGTAATGACTCGGGCATCGTGCCGCCCAGCTCCTTAATGGTCTGGCGAACTTTCTGTCCCACTTCAAAATGAGCCTGATTTGCACGCTGCTTGCTGCTCACGTTCTCACGCTTCAATTTTTCTTCCGCCTGCGTAGCGCGGAACAGGTTAGCCGCCAGCTCGGTGCTCCCCATGTGGTCGAGAATCTTCTGGTTCTTCTTCAACCCCTTGCGCGCATGAATATCCTTCGCTCCCATGCCGCCATACAAACCTTTGTAACCGTGATCCTGAAAAATGGCGTAATCCAGACTGGTTTCTACCCCGGCATCTTTTGCCGCCGCAGCCAGATATTTGTTGTGTTCCGCCAACTCGTTGCGAATGGCCAAACGCTTTTCATTTTCCGATAACTGCGCAAATTTTTCGCTATCATTCAGCTCCTGCCGTCGCGTCTGCATCGCAAAATAGGTTTGCCCGTTGGCGATCACCGGTTTGGACGGATCGCCGTTCTGCACGATCAGATAGCACGCATAACGCGACAGCCTGACATCCGGCACCTCGCGCTTCGCACCGGAGCCGATATCGACCATATCGAGGACATCCTCGATATGGTCTGCCACCGCATAACCGCTGCCTTGGCAAGCTTTCCGAGCCCGCTCAATGACAGGCTGAAAGTGTCGATACTCCGAATACTCCAACACCTTGGCAAGCTTGCGTGCAGACCAGTATTCGTTACCTTCAGCATCTTGCTGGCGGATACTTTCGAAGGTGTCGTGATGTAGTTTAGAAATGCGCTTGTCGGTCATGGTTTTCTCCTGCTCCTGCATTATTCCCAGCCTGAAACATGGGAATCAACGTGCAAAACGATAACCTCATCATAAGGAACGATCGTTCTTTCGTCAATCAATAGTCCCGTCAGGGGAAACCTCAAGATTGTTGAGCTGCGTTCGTGCGAACTCACTTCACAGAAGTTGGCACGTAGGCTGGGTGTCGCCGCCTGCACGGTGGATGACACCGATGAAGCACGCCGTG
>PLYB01000236.1:0-754 GCA_003151655.1 Gallionellaceae bacterium
CTGTACGTCGCCATGACGCGCGCCAAACAGGCGCTGCTGGTGAGCGGCAGCGGTGAGCCGACAGAGACATCCTGGTATGGGCGCATCGCGGCTGCGGTGCAGCAGCGCGATAACCCATTATTAGATTCGTCATTCCCGCGTAGGCGGGAATCCAGTCAATCAGATATGGACTCCCGTCTGCGCGGGAGCGACAATGCCGAATTAAAATTGCGACTGCCCATTCCCACCGGACAGCGCGCGGCACGTTCCACTTCCGAGCAGCGTCGCGGCACTTGGTTGCATGAACTGTTGCAATACCTCGTTCCGCCAAAGGCAATGAGCGATATGGGTGAATTACAACAACGCTGTGGCATCCCAATAGATGAAATGGACTCGCTCTGGCAGCAGGCGCAACACCTGCTCGCGCTGCCGCATCTGCAACGATTTTTCGATGCCAGTCACTATCACAATGCCTGCAACGAAATGCCCTACGTTAATGCGCGCGGCGAATTGAAGCGGATAGATCGTCTGGTTGAGTTCGACGATGAAGTGTGGGTGCTGGATTACAAGACCGGTGCCAAGCCGGACGTTGCGCCGTATCGGGCACAGATGCAGGAATATCGCACTGCCATGCAGGCCGTGTATGCAGGCAAGACGGTGCGCTGCGCCTTGCTGTTCGCGGATGGTGTGCTGCGCGAGGTGGAGTGATTTTCCGCCCTCCGTTCGCCCTGAGTTCGTCGAAGGGCTCTAGTTGCGTGGCTGGTGGTTCGACAAG
>PLYB01000236.1:781-32274 GCA_003151655.1 Gallionellaceae bacterium
TTGCAGCCGCTCGGCATCGAGGTGCTGACGCAAGTGCAACTCGGCATCGCCGAAGCCGAAGAACCACACGTCACCTTCGTCGAGAACGCTCTCGCCAAGGCGCGCCACGTCAGCCGTTTGAGCGGGTTGCCTGCGCTGGCCGATGATTCCGGTATCTGCGTCACCGCGCTGGGCGGCGCGCCCGGCGTGCTCTCTGCGCGCTATGCCGGAGATAACCCCAAGTCAGATGCGCGCAACAACGAAAAACTGCTGCAAGACATGCAAGGCGTAGCGGATCGCCGCGCACATTATTACTGTGTGCTGGTGCTGCTGCACCACGCCGACGATCCGCAGCCGCTAATCGCGGAAGGCGAATGGCATGGCGAGATCGCGCATGAAGAATGCGGCGATGGCGGCTTCGGCTACGACCCTCTGTTCTGGCTGCCGGAATTTGACAAGACCAGCGCGCAACTAGAGCGCGAACAGAAACATGCCATCAGCCATAGAGGCAAGGCGCTAAGAGTGTTGCTGGAGAGGTTGAAAGTTTTGTAGGGGCGTGATTCATCGCGCCTTTTTTCGGTAGCCAAATAACCCATGGCGCGATGAATCGCGCCCCTACAATAACGCCACCATGACCACCTATCCTCTCCAACCCACAGGTTTGAAATCGCAGGCCGTGAATTTTCAGGCCTTGCCGCCACTGTCGCTGTATATCCACATCCCATGGTGCGTACGTAAATGTCCGTATTGCGATTTCAATTCTCACGAGGCGCGCGGCTCCTTCCCGGAACAGGAGTATGTCTCGGCGCTGATCCGCGATCTGGAGATGGCTCTGCCGCTGATCTGGGGGCGCAAGGTTTATACGGTGTTTTTCGGTGGAGGTACGCCGAGTCTGTTGAGCGGTGCAGCGGTTGCAGAAATCTTGCGCCAGATGCGCATGTTGTTGCCGTTGGATATCAATGCAGAGGTCACGCTGGAGGCGAATCCGGGGACGGTGGAAGCCAATAAATTTGCGCAGTTCAGGGATGCCGGGGTGAACCGTTTGTCGCTCGGTATTCAGAGTTTCAACGATGGACATTTGCAAACGTTGGGGCGCATCCATTCTGCCGATGAAGCGAAGCGCGCCATCGAGATCGCGCAGCAGCATTTTGACAATATCAATCTTGATCTGATGTACGCGCTGCCGCAGCAAACGTTGGAGCAGGCGTTGCAGGATGTGCGGACTGCATTGCAATTTTTACCGCAGCATCTGTCTTGTTATCACCTGACGCTGGAGCCGAATACCCTGTTCCATCTCAATCCGCCGCAGTTGCCGGATGACGATGCAAGCAGCGATATGCAGCAGCAGATCGAAGAAATGCTGGCGGCGCACGGTTATCAACACTATGAGACTTCCGCGTTTGCGCAGCCGCAACGTCGCGCCAGACATAATTTAAATTACTGGCAGTTTGGCGACTATCTCGGTATCGGTGCGGGCGCTCATAGCAAGCTGAGTTTTCACGATAAGGTATTGCGCCAGATGCGCTACAAGCAACCGCAGGCGTATATGGATGCGGTTGGACGAGGGGAGCCGGTACAGGAGCAACATGAAGTGACGCATCAGGATATTGCGTTTGAGTTCATGATGAACGCGCTACGTTTGAACGGGGGATTCGATAGCGCGTTATTCACCGAGCGCACCAGTTTGCCTTTGTTGACAATACGCCATGAATTGGAAGAGGCGGAGAAACGGGGACTGCTGGTGCGGGATATTCAACGGATTGCTCCCACTTTGCTCGGGCAGCGTTTCTTGAATGACTTGTTGGAAATATTCTTGGCGAAAAGCGGTTCTTAGGTTTAGCGTTCGAGCACTAATTCCAATTCTGTCGTCTCATCCTTGCGTACTGAAACTTTTTCCGTGGTTGTTTTATGGCCGTCGAGTTTTACACTCACGTTGTGAACTTTGGCTTCAACCTCTACGCGCAATGGCGACATGCCGAAATATACATCTTCCAGATAAACTTTGGCACGCGCAGGTTTTGTGCGCAATACCAATATTCCGGTTGTTTTTGCGGGTGTCATGACTGATACGGCTGGAGTCACGCTCGATGCGGGCTGATTTGCGCCGGAGGCAAACAAAACCGTTACCCCCGCTATAGGTTTTGTTCCTGGGGCTAAATTAAATAACTCAGGATGCGATGCCATCAGGCTGTCACTGATGGCGGCATAAGTTTTTTTGGTCACGATACCGAGTTTGTTGCGCAGATAATTGGCGATGTCGCTTTTGCTGTTCCCCGAAATCCCGGCGAAACGGTTGTCTTTTTCTGCTACTACGCCGGACCAAACGATCTTACCCGTTGCAATTTCTTTCAGCGTCGTCTCAATCGAGATGGAAATCTCGTCTCGCGCTTTAACGTTATAAGTCAGTTCCTTCACAACCCCGCTGAGTTCATACAGCGCGCTGCTATCTTCAACTAATTGAAAACCAGCATCATCAAAACGTTTCTTGATGGCACTCGTTACCAGCTCGGCGACTTCCCGATCAAGCAGAAGATCACTTCCAGAAATGCCCGAAATCTGCTCGGTTGCAATACCGATATTCTTGGCCGGCAGTCCGGTGCGGCCATCAACATACTTTGTTGCGCGTATCGTTGCGGCATATTTCACTGCGGGCGCATTGGGATTGGGAACTTTGTTTTCGGGTACAGTGATCGCATTATTTGAATCAAACCAGCCTGCATACAAATTTGCACTAAAGCATGTGCAAACAAATACTGCCATATACGCTAGAGCGCGCAAAGAATATCTCTTCATGGAAATTAACCTCTGTAATGAACCCACCAAAAACGTCCGACTAACGAGCAAGCGACTGCTCGTTTTTCTCCGAATGCCGCGCAGAGTTCGCTCGTCCGGCAGGATTTTTAATCGAGGGTAAAAAACGAACGAGTTCGTTTAAGGCCAAGCGATATACCTCACGCTTGAACTCGATCACGGTGCCCATATCCACCCAATAATCGTTCCAGCGCCAGGCATCGAACTCGGGATGCCCGGATGCGCGCAACGAAACATCGCAATCGCGCCCGACCAAACGCAACAAAAACCAAATCTGTTTTTGTCCCTTGTAACTCCCGCGCGAATCGCGCCTTACCCAACCGTGCGGCACTTCATAACGCATCCAATCGCGGGTACGGCCCAGAATTTCAACATGACAAGTCTGCAAGCCCACCTCTTCATTCAGCTCGCGATACATGGCCTGCTCCGGTGTTTCGCCATGTTGTATTCCGCCTTGCGGAAACTGCCACGCATCCTGGCGAATGCGCTTACCCCAAAACACTTGATTCTTTGCGTTAGTCAGAATGATGCCTACGTTCGGGCGATAACCATCACGGTCTATCATGTTCGCCCCACTAAACTGTTTATCAATGGGTGGATTGTTCCATATTTCGTGCGCACTGGAAAGAATATTGACGATTTTCTATCAAGTCGTTCGCGCAAGTATCGCCGCGCTCACGCCCTGTGCATGTTTAACGGTAGAATATAGCGCTCATCAACACTCACAACATACGGAATTCAGTTATGCGCATCTCACAATTTTTCATATCTACTTTAAAGGAAGCCCCTTCCGAAGCTGAGCTGCCCAGCCATCGCCTGATGCTACGCGCAGGTTACATCCGCAAATTGTCCAGCGGCTTGTATACATGGATGCCGTTGGGGCTGCGCGTGTTGCGCAAGGTCGAGGCGGTGGTGCGCGAGGAGATGAATAAGAGCGGCGGTATCGAGTTGCTGATGCCCGCTGTGCAGCCTGCCGAGCTGTGGCAGGAGACCGGGCGTTGGGAAGTGTTCGGCCCGCAAATGCTGAAGATCAAGGATCGTCACGATAACCAATTCTGTTTCGGCCCCACCCACGAGGAAGTGATCACCGACATCGCGCGCCGTGAAGTAAAGAGCTATCGCCAGTTGCCGCTGAATTTCTATCAGATACAAACCAAGTTTCGCGACGAAGTACGCCCCCGTTTCGGTGTGATGCGCGCGCGCGAGTTCATCATGAAAGATGCCTACTCCTTCCATAGCAGCTTTGAGAGTTTGGAACAAACTTACCAAGTGATGTACGAAACATATTCGCGCATCTTCACCCGCCTGGGTTTGCAGTTTCGCGCAGTAGCTGCCGACACCGGCGCGATCGGCGGCAGCGGCTCGCATGAATTTCACGTGCTGGCAGATTCCGGCGAAGACGCGCTGGCGTTCTGTCCTGATTCGGATTATGCCGCCAATGTGGAGTTGGCCGAAGCGGTTGCACCCGCCACACCTCGCGCGGTGGCAACGCAAGAGATGCAGAAAGTTATTACCCCCGGACAGAAGACTATTGAAGAGGTCGCAGCGTTTTTCGATACTTCTGCGAAAAACGTGTTGAAAGCTATCGCGGTGATGACGCACGAAAACGAGTTCGCACTGCTTTTGTTGCGCGGCGATCATCATCTCAACGAGATCAAGGCCAGCAAAGTTATCGGTGAATTCCGCTTTGCCAGCGAAGACGATGTACACCGCAACATGTTCTGCCGAACCGGCTATATTGGGCCGGTCAATACCCAAGTGCGTGTGCTGATTGATCGTGCCGCTGCCGCCATGAGTGATTTTATTTGCGGTGCGAATGAAGATGGTTTCCACTACAGCGGTGTGAACTTCGGACGCGATGTGTCTTTGGACGAAGCGAATGTGCATGACTTGCGCAACGTCGTCACTGGCGACCCATCACCCGACGGCAAAGGCACGCTCGAACTTTGTCGCGGCATCGAAGTCGGCCATATTTTCCAATTGCGCACCAAGTATTCCGAGTCGCTGCAGGCTACTTATCTGGACGAGCACGGCAAGGCGCAGGTGATGGAAATGGGCTGTTACGGTATTGGCGTATCGCGCATCGTGGCTGCTGCCATCGAGCAGAATTTCGACGAGCGCGGTATCAGTATTCCCGCAGGTATGGCACCGTTTCAAGTTGCCATTGCACCTATCGGCCTCAAGAAAAGCGAAGCGGTGCGCAACGCGGCGGAGCAACTTTACGCCGAGCTGACTGCCGCCGGTATCGAGGTGTTGCTGGATGACCGCGACGAACGTCCCGGCGTGATGTTTGCCGATTTGGAATTGATCGGCATGCCGCATCGTATTGTCATCGGAGATCGCGGCTTGAAAGAGGGTAATGTGGAATACCAAGGACGGCGCGATACGGCAGCGCAGGTTGTTCCCTTGCCGGAAATTGCCAAGTTTGTGCAGTCCAAACTATGAGCTTGATTGCCACACTCCGCGTGCTGGTGTGGTTGTTCGCGGCAGCAGGAGTGTGTTTGCCTGCCTTTGCGTTGGCCGGTGCGCAGGAAGAAGAAGTGCTCTCCGCCAGTGTGCAGGCAATGTTGCAACGCGAGGTATCCGATGAGGCAGCGCCCAAGCTGGCATTCGCCACACAGCAAGAAGCCGATGTCTGGTTGAGTGAGATGTCGCAACGCTTGTCCAGACGTATACCGGACAAAGCAACGCGCGAAACGCTACTCAATACGGTGCATTACGAAGCAACTCGTGCAGGTTTAGACCCACATCTGGTGCTGGCCTTGATTGAAGTGGAGAGCGGTTTCAGAAAGTACGCAGTATCAAATGTCGGCGCACGCGGCTATATGCAAGTGATGCCCTTCTGGACTCGCGCCATCGGCACGCGGGAACACAATTTATTCCATCAGCGCACCAACCTGCGCTACGGCTGCACTATTCTGCGTCACTACCTTGATCTGGAAAAGGGAAACCTCTATCGCGCACTGGGGCGCTACAACGGCAGTTTGGGAAAACCGGATTATCCCAATCTGGTAAATGCCGCATGGCACAAGCACTGGACGAATCCGTTGCGCACAGCAAGCTCACTCGTCGGTCAATCAGGATAATTCTCCGATTGTGGGCATAAAAGGGTTATTTTGTAGCTTCTTGATCCGGGCGTTTATTTTTTAAGGCAAGATAGGTTTCCACATCGGCGCGAGTTAGCCCGCCTTCCTGCAAAATTGCCAACTCGCCCTTGGGGTCATAAAGATAGCTAGTGGGTAGCGCATCGACCTTGCCGACTTGTGTTTCCGCCATAGTATAACTGCCGTAAATTATCGGGTAAGGAATGGCGTATTTGGCGGTAAATTCCGTAATCGCCTCTTTCGTGGAATCCAGCGCAACCCCGATTACTACCAGGTCGGTATCTTTGTGTGCTTTATGCAGCGAGATAAGGTCCGGTGTCTCTTCCTGGCACGGAGGACACCAGGTTGCCCAGAAGTTGACCAACACCCATTTGCCGCGATAATCGGCCAGACGCTGCGTTTTGCCTTGCATATCTTTGAAAGTGAAATCATGCGCCATCGCGGCTACAGAACATAGCGACAGGCAAATCAACAATAGTGCGCGGCAGGTTTTCATCAGTGATGCGGCTTTTCTTCTTCGATCGCGGCTACTTCATCTTCTTCCTCGTCATGCCCGGCCTCTGCGGAATGCTTGCCTTCTCCCGCATGAGACAGGTACAACGCTCCCGCGATCAGCGCGATACTTCCGCCCAGATAAAGCAGGTCAAGCGGAGTTTGCATTTTCATATTAAGCGCTTGTTCAAATAGCGTGACGATCATGATCATGATCACCACTTTAGCCAAACGTGATTTCAAATCATCCAGACTATTGATCACCAGAATCTTGCTTGACGATTTGTTACCGTGCGCCTGATCGATGTCGCTGATGAATAATTCATACAGGCCCAGAGAGAAGATCAACATCACCGTTGCCAGCAGATATCCGTCAACTACCTCAACGATATGCGTTACCGTGTTGTCGTGCAATGCTTTACGCGCTGCTTCCGTCATGTCCGCATCGCCGTAATGAACCACATGCTGCACCAGATTCCACACGTCGATGGTTGCCATGTAAAAGATTGCGAAACCGGCAAATAAACTTCCCAGCACGGCGGCCAAAATTATAAATCGGCTGTTCCACAGACCGCCTTCAAAAATACTTTCAATGAATTTCATGCTTGCTTTCCAAAAGAATACTGCGTGCATTAAAGCGCAAAATAGTTGCGCATACAAGACCTCCCGCTGGTAGGGCTTTGGGGGCTTAATATTTCAAACTGAACACAAAGCCAGCTTTTCCTCTCGTGTTAGACGTTTTATCTTCAACTCGCGTTTGAGTGCCGCAGATTTGTCCGCGCAACTCTCCTGATAAAATAGCGTTACAGGTGTTCGTCCGCGCGTGTATTTCGCACCTTCACCGGAGTTGTGAACCAAGAGACGTTTGTCGAGATCATTGGTGATTCCGCAATACAAGGTGTCGTCGGCGCAGCGCAGCAAATAACAAACCCAATTACTCACCTGATGGTTCATCCTTGCGCGTCAGCCACCACGCCAGCGCCAACATCGCCAGCAACAAACCGAGCACAGCAGCATTGCCCCAGCGCACAAAAGGTGTTGCGCCCGCATAGCCCTGCACCTCGGCAGTCAGTACGCCCTCAACATGTTGCGGCAGCATCTGGCGGATGCGCCCGTCGCTGCCGATTACCGAGGTCACGCCGGTATTGGTGGCGCGCAACATCATGCGCCCCGTCTCCAGTGCGCGCATTTGTGAAATCTGGTTATGCTGTATCGCGGCTGAAGTGTCCCCATACCAGGCATCGTTGCTGGCGTTTAGCAACAACGTTGCTTGCGGCAGGGCGCGAATAATCTCTTCGCCGAATACATCCTCGTAACAGATGTTCATGGCGATTTGCTGTCCCGCCAATTGCAACAAGGGCTGATGTTTACCGCCACTGGTAAGATCTGACATCGGAATGTTCAATAAGTCATTTATTAACCAACCGAACATCCAACGCATTGGAATAAATTCGCCGAACGGCACCAGATGATTTTTACGATAGTGTTGGCTGGGGGAGGTGCCCAGCGAAAACATGCTGTTGTAGTACAAGCCCTGCTCTCTTTCAAAAGCGCCAATAAGCACATCACCGCCTTGTTGCTGCACATGGTTGTGCAGGGTTGCGGCATAATTTTCCGGTATCTCGCCGCGCAGAATAGGCAGCGCAGTCTCGGGTAACACAATCAGGCGCGCATCACTTCCCAGTGCCAGACGGCGATACGTCTCCAGTGTTTCAACCAGATGCTCGTCCTGAAATTTTGCGTCTTCCTTAATATTCCCCTGCAACAGACTGATCTTGACCGGCGCTCCTTCCGGCACTGTCCACTCCACTTTCTGCAATGCCGCACCGCCCAGCCATATGATGAGCAACATAGCTGCCGCCACTTTGCCGTGCAAGCTCCAACGCTGTTGCGCGCACAAGACCAGCAATCCGGCACTCACTGCCAGTAGCAGCGATACCCCGTACACTCCCAATATCGGCGCATACCCGGCCAGCGGGCTGTCGGGCACTTGCGAATAGCCCATAAGCAACCAAGGGAATCCCGTCATCAAATAGCCGCGAACAAACTCTTCGGCTATCCAGCATACCGGCAAGATCAAACACAGCCTTATCCATTTCGCCGCAGCTAGCTTGGCCTGAAAATAACCTGCCAGCGCGGGGAACAATGCGACGAAAGACACGAACAGCAGCGTGGCAAGCAATGCCAACAACACCGGCATATTGCCGAATTCGTGCAATGCGACATAGAGCCAACCCACGCCCGCGCCAAGCAGCCCCAGCGCGAAGGAAAAGCCCAGCCAAAAAGCAACGCGCGGACTCGCTGCCTGCTGCCATAGCCAGAATAGCAATGCGAGCGACAGTAGTGGCAGCGGGAAAATACTCCAAGGCGCGAAACCTGCCACGGCAACAACGCCGCCGAGCGCGGCAAGGACAAATTGATTGATACGAAAAATTTTCACAAAATCGGTTTGAAAGTTGATTACGCGGATTATACGGTGTAACTTCCGCGCCATTCATGCTCCGGTTAGATGTTTGATGCAGAACTCTGCCACTTCCCCGATATAATACCAAGATGCTCGATTTCACCGAATACTCCAAGATATTTCTCAGCCTGTTTGCGATCCTTGATCCGATCGGTATGATTCCGATCATCATCGCGTTCACGCTGGGACTGGCACCGCAAAAGCGCGCTCGCGTTGGCCGCATGGCCTCCTTTTCGGTCACCACGATCTTGCTCATTGCCTTGCTGGTTGGTGAATGGGTGCTGGAGTTTTTCGGCATCAGCATGCATTCGTTTCGCGTCGCGGGCGGCATTCTGCTATTGCTGATGTCCATCGATATGTTGTTTGGCAATAGACATATACCAGCGCCCAATGATTCAGCCGACGGGGAGTCTACTTCTTCCCTCGCTATTGTGCCCCTCTCCACGCCGCTCTTGGCCGGGCCGGGGGCGATCAGCACCATCATTCTGGATGCACACAAAGGCCACGGTGTTGGACACTACGTCGCCTTGGGTGCGGAAATTATCCTGATGGGATTCATCGTGTGGCTCACATTCCTTATTGCGCCGTGGATATCGCAACGTTTGGGCCGTATCGGCAGCGACGTTTTTTCACGCTTAATGGGACTTGTAATCGCTTCTATTGCGGTGGAATTTATTGCGGCAGGATTGCGCGGCTTATTTCCGATGTTGGGGTGAATCATTATCCCAACTAATTCATTAGCCGGTGGTGCATCGTAAAATCAGTGAGTTGTAGGTCGGGTTTCAACCCGACATGTTGGGCTGATGCCCGACCTACGTCCCAATGGATTATTTGGGATTAACAAACATTTATCCGCAGATGTTTTTAGGAAAATAAAATATGGAAAAAGTCAGGCTTTCAAAACTCATGTCAGAACAGGGCATTTGCTCGCGTCGCGAGGCGGATAGTTACATCGAAAAAGGTTGGGTGCAGGTTGATGGCGAAAAGGTGAGTTTGCTCGGCACCAAGGTATTCCCTAATCAGAAAATCACACTGAACAAATCTGCCGAAAACGAACAGCAGACCCGCATGACCATCCTGCTGAACAAACCCATCGGCTACGTTTCCGGGCAAGCAGAAGACGGCCATCAACCCGCCGTCGTGCTCATCAAACCGGACGCACGCTGGGCGAGCGACAACGCACCGCAACGCTTTACTGCCCTGCATCTGCGCGGCCTTGCCCCGGCAGGTCGTTTGGATATTGATTCGCAAGGTTTGCTAATACTTACTCAGGATGGGCGCGTCGCCAAACAGCTCATCGGCGAAGACTCGCCCATCGAGAAAGAATACCTCGTGCGCGTCACCGGCAAATTAGTCGGCAACGGCTTGAACATGCTCAACCACGGCCTGTCGCTTGACGGAAAAAAGCTCAAGCCTGCCAAAGTCACCTGGCTGAACGACGACCAATTACGCTTTATTTTGCAGGAAGGAAAAAAACGCCAGATACGCCGCATGTGCGAACTGGTTGGGCTCAAAGTAACCGGCCTCAAACGCGTGCGCATCGGCAAGGTCAAACTCGGTGATCTGCCTGTCGGGCAATGGCGTTATTTGCGCGAAGATGAGGCGTTTTGACACCACGACATTCAGTGGCGGCGTGAATAAGAAATCTCCTTATTGACATTGACTCCATCAAAGCAGTCGCGAATTCATGCGATGTCATCTAGCGCCGGAGCAGTGGACAGTGAGCTGCGCGATAGTCCGTTGCCTGTCAACGAGATCACAAGGTACTCGCAAGCCAATACGTGAATCGCGCAGAACTGTATTGCTTGCGAGTGTACAGAACGTCACATGGACTTTAGAATGCCGTTGGCAATTTTGTCGCAAGTTCCTTTTGGTACAGCTACGAAATCCATCGTATCATTGTTTTTGGTGGCTTGTCCCGCACAGGAATGAGAGCCCTTGTTGCTTGAACAATCATTCATGCCGGCTTTCGCAATACCAAAACATTTTTCCATTTCCGGTTTTTTATCGGCGGCACTAGCATTACCCGCAAGTGCTAACGCTAACAGTCCACCGATTGCTACTGACAAAATTTGTTGTTTTTCCATTTTGATACTCCTTAATGTAGGTTGGAAATTGGGAAATTTATCCAGAGTCTTTGCTCGGGGGAGAAACTCAAAATATTTATTTCAAGAAGTAGACCGCCGCTGCGATAGCCATCAGAACAACGATGGACATCATCATCTTTTCGTGGATACACATTCCCTGTTTTTGCTTGCAACCATCCATTGAACACATCAGTGACATTTCATTCTCCTAAAGTAATTGATCTAAAATAATTCCGCCCACAAGAAGCACTTTCATGCTGCCCTGACCGTTAGTCGTGCAGTATTAAAATTCCTTACAAATATTTTTAAAATTGTTATTCTAGAGAAATGGAAACAGAACCTACCGTGAACGATGAGCTGCAAAAAGAGGGCACCCTGAATGCCGCACTGGCTACATTGCATCGCGACATGCTCAAATTCGCCCGATTGCAATTACGTGATGATGCAACAGCAGAAGATGCAGTTCAGGAAGCGTTGGCGGCAGCACTGTCCAACCAAAAGTCTTTCGGCAATCGTGCCCAGCTCAAGACTTGGGTGTTCGGTATACTCAAAAACAAGATAGTTGACATCATAAGAGAACGAATTCGATCACCAAGTGCATCTCATTCTGTCGAAGAAATTTCCGAACAGGCCTATGACGATTTGTTCAACGAAAATGGCTTTTGGCAGGATGATGCTCGCCCATCGAGCTGGGGTGACCCGGAAACCAGCTTTTCTAGTCAGCAGTTCTGGCAAGTGTTTGAAATTTGCCTGACACGTCTGCCAGAAACTACGGCACGGGTTTTCATGATGCGCGAGATGCTGGGTTTTGAAACGGATGAAATTTGTAAGGAATTGGCAATCAGTTCGACTAATTGTTGGGTAGTGCTGCATCGTGCACGCATGGGCTTGCGCCTCTGCCTAAGTGAGAGATGGTTTAAATCGGAGAGCCGGGATGTTGAATTGTAAACAGGCAGCCGCTTTGATGTCGCAGGGAATGGACAAAGAGTTAGGCATGCGGCAAAAAATGAGCCTGCAAATGCACCTGATGATGTGCAGTGGTTGCCGCAACTTCAGGGCGCAAATGGAATTTTTGCGCCAAGGTTGCCAGAAGTTCTCTCGGAAAGAGAGTAAATAGTTGGGGTTCGTGTCATTTAGAATCCCATGCAAACCAGATAGGTTGCATCATCATTGATCAAGCTATTGGCGATGGCCGCACCACCGGTGGCAGTTGATCCTGCCGTTATTACTTGCAGGGAGCCGGTTGCGGTATTGCCGTCATCCAGCGTGATGTCGAGTTGTTTGGCAAATTTCCCCGCAATTGCATCGGAACAGACGATATACGCGCCCCTCAATGTGGCAATCGGAGTCTGGGCAATATTGCTGATGCCGATGAATCCACCCACTGCGTTGGTCGGGCGATATGTTGCGGGGACGGTCTGGTCGGTTGAACCTGCGGCAAAACCAGCCAGACGTACATGCTGCCAGAACATATACGCCTCGCTGGCCGCCGTTGCATCTTGCCAATTACCATCAATAATGCCGTTGCCTACATTACACTGGCCGGTAGTGATGGCGGGTGCGCCTGTGCAGGCAATTCCTCCGGTCACGTGCATTGCCACATTGGCATCATCGCCCGGTAATGCCTTGAATTTGTCCTGATAGCCGTAAACATACACCGGTATATTTTTGAAGTCGGTGGCCAGATTTTTTACTTTGGCACTATTGATGAGCTCTTGCCCTTTCAATACGCCGCCGAGCAGCAAGCCGATAATCACCAGCACTATGGCGATTTCGATTAAGGTGAAGCCGGATTGTTTGCTTTTCATTTGATCTCCTGAGTATGGTTGGTTGAACATGGCTACGCCGAAGGTCGTGTATACGGCCTCGATGCCGACTTGATGGTCTGTCAGCAAACATAAGGAAGGGGATCGTCAAAATTGTTGCCCTTACAAAAACGGCAGTTTCGCCTCCGCCTTGGGTATAATTCACCCCATGAGTAAACAGTTATCCGTAGGCCCTCACGCGCTCGAGCTCGCGCGCAAAGTGTTGAGCATTGAAGCCGATGCCGTTTATGCATTGGCGCAATGCATCGACGATTCATTTTTAAATGCGCTAAATATCATTCTTGCCTGCGAAGGCCGGGTGATCGTCAGCGGCATGGGAAAATCCGGACACATCGCGCGCAAGATCGCGTCGACCATGTCCAGCACTGGCACCCCCGCTTATTTCGTACATCCTGCCGAAGCCAGTCACGGCGATCTGGGCATGATTACCGCCGAAGATGTGTTCATTGCACTCTCATATTCCGGCGAGAGCGAGGAATTGCTTACTATCGTGCCCGTGATCAAACGGCAAGGCGCGAAACTCATCAGTTTGACCGGCAATCCCAAATCCAGTCTGGCGCTGGCGGCCGATGCGCATCTCAACGGTTACGTTGCACAGGAAGCCTGTCCGATGGGCTTGGCTCCCACGGCCAGCACCACTGCGGCATTGGCGCTGGGCGATGCGCTCGCGGTNNAAAGGATTCGGCGAAGAAGATTTTGCACGTTCTCATCCGGGCGGCAGTTTGGGGCGGCGTTTGCTCACACACGTGCGAGATGTGATGCACTCCGGTACGGGGGTTCCTGCGGTAACACATGATGCGATGCTGGCCGATGCGGTGCTGGAGATATCTCGCAAGGGATTGGGTATGACTGCGATAGTGGATGACGCGCAAAAAGTGATCGGCATCTACACCGATGGCGATTTGCGGCGCACGCTGGAAAAGCGTTTGGATTTCAGCACCACGCCAGTCGATGTAGTGATGTCGCGCAATCCGCGTTGCATCAAGGCTGAGGCATTGGCGGTTGAGGCGGTGCAAACCATGGAGCAGTATCGTATCAACCAGATGCTGGTGGTAGATGCCGACAATCGCCTGGTTGGCGCTCTGAATATGTTCGACTTGCTACGTGCCAAGGTGATTTAAAATGATCGAAAAAATAAAACCTATCCGCTTAATCGCCTTCGATGTGGATGGCATCATGACCGACGGCGGCTTGTACCTTTCCGACTCAGGTGAAGAGTTTAAGCGGTTCAACTCGTTGGATGGGCATGGCCTTAAAATGCTGCGGGCATCCGGCGTTGAGCTTGCCATCATCACCGGACGCACTTCGCGCTGCGTCGAGATGCGCGCCAAGAATCTTGGCATTATCCATGTGTATCAGGGCGTGGAAAAGAAATGGGAAGCCATGCGCGACTTGCTCACCAAATTACAACTCGCACCGGAAGCCGCCGCTTTTATGGGCGACGATGTCGTCGATTTGCCGGCCATGCGCCGCGTTGGTTTGTCGCTGACAGTGCCCAAAGCATCTCCCACGGTGCATGACCATGCGCACTACACGACCAAACACGAAGGCGGGCATGGCGCAGTGCGCGAGGTGTGCGAGCTGATCATGTCGGCACAGGGTACGTTGACCGCACAACTGGCTCCTTATCTCGCATGACACGCGTAAAAACCTCGTTGGAACGTCTGCGGGCATGGTCGCCATTGATTCCTTTGTTGCTGCTGTTGGCGGGCACCTATTGGCTCAATCAGCAGGTTCAGCCTATTGCCCCGAAGCCGGACGATAGCACTCGTCACGATATTGATTATTCGGTCGAGAATCTTTCTTCCGTCACGCTTGACGAACATGGTCAGGCTCGTTACCTGATGACCACCGAAAAGATGTGGCATTATCCGGACGACGACACCACTTATCTGGATCATCCCCATTTCGTCAGTTTGCATGCCAACAGTTGGCCGGTCGTTATCTCTTCACTGACTGGCCGGATTTTTAGTCACGGCGACGAAGTTTTTCTATATGATGATGTAAAGATTGATCGACTGCCCGATCTTGAAAAGGATCAGGTATCGTTCCGTACCGAATACCTGCATATTCTTCCCAACAAGGATCAGGCCGACACCGATCATCCGGTTACGATGACCACGCCACGGGATACTATTAATGCTATTGGCATGACTCTCGATAATACTTTGCAAATCACCCATCTTTTATCCAATGTTAGAGCAACGCATGTTCCTCCGGCCAAATAAATTTACCCTGCTGCTGGGGTTGTTGCTGGTCGGCCAACTAGGCGTGGCACACGCCGAAAAGGCGGATCGCGACAAGCCGCTGCAAATCGATTCGGACCGGATGAGTTTGGACAATGCCAATCATGTCAGTGTCTTTGAGGGAAAGGTTGATCTCACTCAGGGAACGTTGCATGTCATGGCCGAAAAGATTGTCGTCACCGAAGACGCTGCCGGACATAAGTTCTGTGTTGCGACCGGACACTTGGCCAGCTTTCGCCAGAAACGAGATGGGACGAATGAATACGTGGAAGGTTATGCCGAGCGCATCGAATATGATACGCTCAGCGAAAAAATAGATTTATTTGTACGGGCCCGCGTAAAGCGGGATCAGGATGATGTTCGTGGCGATCACATCACTTACAGTACGCAGACTGAAATATTCCGTGTGAATAGTCCGGAAAATAATGGCCGCGTGCGCGCAACCTTGCAACCCAAAAATAAAGATAGCAAACCTCCGGTTAAAGCGGTTACTCCAATAGCGGGCGAGATCAAAGCTGTCCAGCCTAAAATTGCGGCTCCCAAGGTAACTGTACGCGGTGTGCCCCGATCAAAAGTCGATGAACCCAAGGCGGCTGCAGTAAAATTAGTTGAACCCGTTGCTTCTGAAGCTATACCGGCAGAACCCATAGCGTCGGAAGCGAAATTAATCGAACCCATTACCTCTGAACCGGTTCCGGCAACTAAGCAGCCGGGAAACTGAAATAAGCCATGAGTGAACTTCGCGCTGTTACCCTGAAAAAACGTTACGGTTCCCGCACTGTGGTGCAGGATGTCTCGCTGTCTGTCAAAAGCGGCGAGGTCGTCGGTCTGCTCGGTCCAAACGGCGCGGGCAAGACCACCAGTTTTTACATGATCGTAGGATTGGTTGCCGCCGATGGCGGCGATATATTCATCGATAACCAGAATATCACCCATCTGCCTATTCATCGCAGAGCCAGACTGGGTTTGGGCTACCTGCCGCAGGAAGCATCTATATTCCGCCGTTTGAGTGTGGCGGAAAATATACAGGCGGTACTGGAACTGCAGGATTATGACAAAGAGCAAATGGAGGGTCGACTAGACGAGTTGTTGAACGATCTGCACATTATCCATATCCGTAATAATCAGGCGCTCAGTCTATCCGGCGGCGAGCGCAGACGGGTTGAAATCGCCCGCGCACTGGCGACCAATCCCCGCTTTATTTTATTGGATGAGCCGTTCGCCGGTGTCGACCCCATCGCGGTGCTGGATATTCAAAAGATCATCCATTTTCTCAAAGAGCGCAATATCGGGGTGTTGATCACCGATCATAACGTGCGAGAAACATTGGGTATTTGTGACCGTGCCTACATCATCAACGCCGGTTCGGTGATGGCTGAAGGCAAACCCGAAGAAATCATCTATAATGAAGGTGTCAGAAAAGTCTATCTCGGCGAAAACTTCAAGCTCTAAAGTCCGAATTATTTCACCGCAAAATGAAAGCAGCGCTACAACTCAGGCAGTCGCAACAACTGACGCTCACGCCGCAGCTGCAGCAGGCTATCAAGTTGCTGCAGCTTTCTACATTGGATATCAATCAGGAAGCATCACGCTTACTGGATGAAAATCCATTTCTCGAACGCGAAGACGAGACCACCAATCAAACCTATAGCGGCAACAGCAGTACCGAGACGGTTGCGACCCCATCCGGCAATACTGAAAGCCCCGCTGCCGAGAAGGAATCCCGCGACGATGCGAGCGACTGGTCGGAGCCGTCATTTTCTTCTTCAGCACCCAGCCCGGACGACGAGGACGATGGCTATAGCGAAGTCGCCGCCGACAGGCCCAGCCTGCGCGAGCACTTGCTGTGGGAGCTGAACATGAGCCAGTTGGAGTCTCGCGACAAGAAGATCATCGGTCTGCTGGTTGATGCGCTGGACGAAAACGCCTATCTGTCGCAACCGCTGGAAGAGATCGCCGAGCTACTGCCGTCCGAACTGGATGTCACGCTGGACGATCTGGAAACGGCTTTGGTGCAGTTGCAGCATCTGGATGCGCCCGGTATCGGCGCGCGCTCACTGAGTGAATGTCTTGCTTTGCAACTGCAAGCGATGCTCGAAGATGTGCCCGGTCGCGATCTGGCACTGGCTATCGTGACGCATCATCTCGATCTGCTCGCCGCCCGCGATTTCAATAAACTGAAAAAAGCATTACATTGCGACGATGATGCACTGCGTTGCGCGCAAGACTTGATCGTGCATTTGCAACCCAAACCCGGCAATGCCTTCGAACATCGCGCTGCCGACTATGTGGTGCCGGATGTGCTGGTAGAGCGTCACGGCGGCACTTGGAAGGCGCGCCTCAATCCGGAAGCGATGCCGCGTCTGCGCATTAATCAAATCTATGCGAACATCCTGCAACGCCGCGACGATCAGGGCTCGCAGCAAATGGCGGGACAATTGCAAGAGGCGCGCTGGTTTATCAAAAATTTGCAGCAGCGATTTGAAACTATCTTGCGCGTGTCGCAAGCCATCGTTGAGCGCCAGCGCCAGTTTTTTGAGCACGGCGACATCGGCATGCGTCCGCTGGTGCTGCGTGAGATCGCCGACCAACTGGAATTGCACGAATCCACCATTTCGCGCGTGACCACACAAAAATTCATGCTCACCCCGCGCGGCATCTATGAGCTAAAATACTTCTTCGGCAGCGGGCTCGCCACCGAAGCGGGCGGTGCCTGTTCTTCCACCGCCATACGTGCTCTCATCAAGCAACTGGTCAGCGAGGAAGATGGCAAGCATCCGCTCACTGATAGTCGCATGTCCGAAATCCTGGCACAGCAGGGCATTTTAGTCGCCCGCCGTACCGTGGCAAAATACCGTGAGGGAATGAACATCCTTCCGGTAAATCTTCGTAAATCTTTCTAACCATAAAGGAGCAGGCCATGAACCTCAACCTCACAGGACGTCACCTCGAAATCACTCCAGCCATCCGCGAACATGTCCTCAGCAAGCTGGATAAGGTCAAACGCCATTTCGACAATGTGATCGACATCAACGTGATCCTGTCAGTGGACAAGCTGATACAAAAGGCCGAAGCCAGCGTCCATGTTTCCGGCAAGACTATCTTTGCCGAAACCGAGGACAGTAACTTGTATGTCGCTATCGACGCGCTGATTGATTCGCTGGATCGTCAAGTGTTGAAGCACAAGGAAAAGAATACTGCACGCCGCCATGACGGTTCCGGCAAAATTGAAGCAGAAGCAGAGTAATTATTAAAGGGCGATTGCAAGATCGCCCTTTTTTTTGGTGCCAGAAAAGATGAGCCTGATTAGCAAAATCCTACCATTGGAAAATGTCTTGTTGGATGCGGAATCATCCAGTAAAAAACGCGTGTTTGAACGCGTCGGATTGCTGTTCGAAAATTCGCAGCAACTTTCGCGCAGTCAGGTGTTCGACAGCCTGTTTGCCCGCGAAAAACTCGGTTCAACCGGACTGGGGCAGGGCGTAGCAATCCCGCATGGGCGTATCAAAAACTTGCGTGATGCGGTCGCGGCTTTTGTAAAAACGGAAAATCCTATTCCGTTTGACGCGCCGGACGGATTGCCCGTTAATTTGATTTTCGTATTACTTGTTCCCGAGCGCGCAACCGATTTGCACTTGCAGTTGCTGGGCGAACTTGCGCAGATGTTCAGCAACAATACTTTTCGCGAACGCCTGCTGGCAAGCAGCGACCCGGCTGCCATCCATCAAATGTTTGCCGAGTGGCAAGGCTAGCTCATCGTGGCTCAAGTCAACATTCTTAAACTCTTTCAGGACAAACAAGAACGCCTTGCGCTGACTTGGGTGGCCGGCAGCGACGGCGCGGACAGAGTGTTGGAAAGTGAGATGGTCAACGCATCCGACAAAGGAATTATCGGCCACCTCAATCTAATTCATCCCAACTGGGTGCAGGTCATCAGCAACACCGAGCTGGAGTATCTACGCAATCTCGACCCGGCAGCGCTGGGCGAAGCTTTTGAAGAATTGCAATCTTCCGGATCGTTCTGCCTGATCCTGGCCGGAGTGGAAGAAGTGCCCCCCGAACTCATTGCTTACGCCAACAATACGCGCACTCCATTATTCCGCTCGCCGCAACACAGCGTGCATTTGATGTGGATGGTGCGCCACTACATCATTAAAGAACTGGCCGAGTCCACCACCCGGCATGGCGTATTTTTGGATGTGCTCGGCGTGGGGGTGATGATTACCGGCGACAGCGGAGTGGGCAAAAGCGAGTTGGCTCTTGAACTCATCACTCGCGGCAATGGACTGGTGGCGGATGACATTACCGAGCTATACCGCATTTCGCCAGAGACACTGGAGGGCCGTTGTCCGGCATTGCTGCGCGACTTTCTTGAAGTGCGCGGACTGGGCATACTCAACATACGCACCATGTTCGGCGAAACTGCCGTGCGGCGCAAAAAAAGTTTAAAACTTATTGTACATTTGCATCGCCCGATTGGCAGCGATCTTTCCAAAATGGAACGTCTGCCGTCCAATGCCAGCTTTCAGGATATTCTCGGCATCAATATCTCCACCGTCAGTATTCCGGTGATGGCGGGGCGCAACCTTGCGGTGTTGGTGGAAGCGGCTGCACGCAATTTTGTGTTGAAACAACGCGGCATCGATACCATGCAGGAGTTTATCGCGCGGCACGAACAGCAGATGCTGGAGGAGTAAAACTATGCAGCTATTTTTGATCAGCGGCTTATCCGGCTCCGGCAAGAGCGTGGCGCTCAAAATGCTGGAAGACAGCGGCTACTACTGCGTGGACAATTTGCCCGCCGAACTGCTGAACGTGCTGATGAACAATCTCGAATTGTCGGGGGTGAGCAAGGTCGCGGTCAGCATCGATGTGCGTAGCGGTAGTGGCGTGTCACTCATGCCGCAATATATTGAAAAGATCAGGGAGCAAGGCATAGATGTACACGTGCTGTTCCTTGATGCACAAACCGACACGCTGGTAAAACGATTCTCCGAAACCCGGCGCATGCATCCGCTGAGCGATGGCGTGCTCACTCTGCCGGAGTGTGTTGCCCGCGAGCGCGAACTGCTCGCCGAGATCAGTAGCATCGGCCATCACATTGACACCAGCGAACTTAACGCCAATGCCTTGCGCGCCTGGATCAAACAATTTATCACGTTGGATCGTGCGCGCCTCACTTTGTTGTTCGAATCATTTGGCTTCAAAAACGGCCTGCCGCTGGATGCCGATCTGGTCTACGACGTGCGCTGTTTGCCCAATCCGCATTATGACCCGGTGTTGCGCCCGCTCACCGGACGCGATGCGCCGGTCATCCAGTTTCTGGACGAGATACCTCTGGTGCAAAAGATGTATGAGGACATTCGTAGCTTTGTAGAAAACTGGCTGCCTAGCTTCGTTGCAGACAATCGCAGCTACCTCACTGTTGCCATCGGCTGTACCGGTGGACAGCATCGTTCGGTCTACCTCACTGAAAAACTGGCGCAGCATTTTAAATCCCAGCAGCAAGTACTGCTGCGCCACCGTGAACTTACGCAACAAAGTTAACGGAAGATAATTATGATGAACCCGGATAGTTCATTAGCACCGAACAGTCCCTTCCCCCTTGCAGGGGGAAGGCTAGGATGGGGGTTGGCTCGGTGCAATAGTAGCGATTCTACCCCCTCCCTAACCCTCCCCCTGAAAAGGGGAGGGGATAGGCGAGTTTCTCGTTAGCTGTGTTCGCGCTACGCCACATCAAACCCGGCGACTACCTCACCCTGTTGGCTGGTGTCCTGTGTACTATTTGGTTAACGCTGATTCTTTGGTCAGGCGGGGCTGCGGACAAAGCTATCATCCGCGCCGGGGGAAAAGTATTTCGCGAAGTAGCGCTGTCGCACGATCAGAGAATCGAAGTGACAGGCCCGCTCGGCGTGAGCATCATCACCATCGAACAACACAAAGCCCGCATCACTTCCGATCCCAGTCCCAGACAATATTGTGTGCGCCAAGGCTGGTTGCAACAAGCGGGCGAGATCGCGATTTGCCTGCCTAATCAAGTGAGCGTAGAGCTTACCGGAGGCACCAAAAAATATGACAGCCTCAACTATTAACTGAGCTAGCTATGCGATATCCCGTGGTAATTCATAAAGGTAGCGACAGCGATTACGGAGTGACGGTTCCCGATCTGCCCGGCTGCTTTTCAGCAGGCGAAACACTAGACGAGGCACTGGAAATGGTGCACGAAGCAATGGAATGCCATATCGAAGGTATATTGCTTGACGGTGAGCCTTTGCCCGCAGCTCGCCCAATTGAGCAACACCAAAATAATCCTGATTTCGCCCACGGCGTTTGGGCGCTAGTCGAACTCGATTTAAGCCGACTACAATTAATGCAACGGAATTTCGTTTATCAACTCGGGATGTTTGTCTAACAAACGGAACAAATTGATCACGGCTGCGACAGGCTTCGCTTTACCATTCTCGTAGCGGGAAAAAGCATTAACGCCCCCACCAGCAATAGCCGCTGCACTGCGTTGCGAAAGTTTCAATTTCTTGCGAATACGCGCAAGCTCTGCCGACTCTTCTGCGTCAACTTTCATACGCAGCTTTTCCAATGCTTCCGCATAACGCACGCCTTCCTGTCCGGCAAACTCCACCTCACCGCATTCGGGACAATGCCATCCGTCAACCGCGCGAACGGTAGCGCGATGGGTGCGGTATGTCACCACGCAATTTTTCTTGGTGCGGATCATGTCGCCTTTTTCGCAATTCAGGCACAGATGTTTCATTTCATTTCTCCTTAAACTGAATCACAACGGTTCCGTTGTCACGCAAGGTGAATTTAATATACGCCACCAAGCCAGAATCAAGCGTTGCGTGATACACGTCTTGCCAGATTTTGTGATCGCCATTCGTCGTCATGCTCTTGTACAAATCTTTTTGTTTAAGATTTAAAACCACAAGGACAGCCTGCGAACATGAAAGCCCCAATGCAGCCGCACCAGCCAGTGCAACACCAGTAAATGCATTGATACCACGCACTTCAACAACTCGCTGAATTTCAGGTAATGCGTAATGAGGCTTCATTTTTTCCATGAATCAATATAACCCAATAGGTTATTAATATCAATGAAGATTAATTTTCGGCGCCATTATTTCTGCGGTGAAACTGAACAGCGCACCGGATTTGCGCGCCATACGCAAGCGGCTCAAGCTGACACAAGCGGAAGCGGGTCGCATTTTTGGCGGCGGCATCACCGCCTTTTTACGCTATGAGCGCGGAGAAATAATACCGCCTGTTGCATTAGTAAAGTTTTTTCAGGTGCTTGATCGTCATCCTGAACTGCTGTCTGAGTTGAAGTAAAACGGCCAGAAGGGTGTGGTTAACTTTACACTGACCCCAGTTACTCTGTTATGTTGTCTGCAAGCCACTTGCGATCTTCTTCAACGGCCCGGTTTGTCAGAGTTCGCTCTTCCGATTCCATGATGGTTTCACGCAAACGATACTCAATCGTTGGAAGAGAAAGTATACGGGTTTGCAGTCCAGTGCGAATCCACTCACGGTCACGCGGTTCGCTGCGCACATATTTTGAAATAGCAGCATCGTTTGGCTCCAAAAACCATGCAGAACACCGGAAACGAATTTAATTTCAATTAGCCGCTTTTCCCACCCGTCTGGCAACGTTGGCAGAATGGGTGATACTGCGTCGGCGTAGTACCCGAAGTGGAGTGAAAACTCACTTCCAAGTCCAAGAGCAGTTGCGACTTCTGATGCCCGACCCGGATCATTTTTCGGATAGAGATCAACATCAATAGAGCCAGTCATCGAATCCGGTGGATTTTCTACCGCACCTAGCACGGACAAGCTACCGATGATTACATAATCGTGATGACGGGTAATGCGCATTGCCTCAATTAGCAAACGATCAATATCGTTGCGATTCATTTTGCAAGTGTGCCCAGTAAAAAGCCAAAGGGAGTGTTTTGCCGCAAAGCGGTGCCTTCAGAATCATCGCTCAACATTGCCTTTCGCATCGAAGGCTCGGGCAAATTGAGAATATTGCGCCATGCTACAACGTAGCGCGGGTTGCAGAGGTGACCACTTTCCCATTTCTCAACTTGCTGCAAAGCTTGCGCCCGAACATTGGCGCTTTCTTTTAAGTCGCCGAGCGCATCGGCTGCTTTCAAATGAAGATCAAGCAAGGCATTATCGACCTGATGTTTTTCTGCACGCGCTTGGCGACGCTGTTCGAGAACCGCTGTTTCATTCATGGCTAATCCTTCAATGATAGGGCAGCAACATTCTAACATCAGATGCCGTTGCGCTTGAGCTTGATACCAATGTTGTTTCGGTGTTGCGGTAAGCAAGAGCAGGCAGGGGCTCACCGATAGCCGCAACGGCACTTGTTCATGGCATGACGGTTGCCACGCGCAATCCGAAAGACCAAAAAACTTGCATAGACGCAGATCGGTGTCCGCAGTGACGGCGCGCCGATTATCCGAGAATAATGGGGACGGAATAAAGGGTAGCGTCCCCTTTTTTTCACCTGCATTCGAAGCAATTGAGAAAATTGAATTCAAGCTTAGCTTCGATGAATGTCTGGATCGTGCAAACGGCCTCAAGGCAGACCTACTTTAGAAATTCGAAGTTCCAAAATGAACTACCGCGTAGCTCTGCTACGAGGTAGTTCATTTCCGCTGTTGATGTCTTAGCGGAGGAGCTGATCGAATTAGCGGACAAGCTAGTGACCAAGCTACCGACTAGGCTGACGCGCTCTTGAAATTTTGCGTAACGCCCCGTTCAACCAAAGAAATGATGCAACATCTTGGTTTGAGCCATCGTGAGCATTTCCGTGACTCGCTTTTGCTGCCACTAATGGCATCGTGAAAGTTGGTGCCAAGCATCCCCGACAAACCTTCCAGTCCCAAACAACGTTATATTGCCTCGCGGAATCATTGAAGCAGTACAGCCCCGCAGCAAAGGAGATTTTGTGGCATACGTGATCGACTTCAAATCTATGCGACACAATTTGACACATGGATGAGCGAGAATTCGGTTTATCATCAATCCAAGAAATACGAATGCGCAATCTTTCAAAGTCGAAGCTACTTGCCAAATTATATTGAAGGGCTATAAACCATTATGTCCAAACGCCCCGACACTAAAGAAACCGTCCTGCTTGCCTTGGAGCTAATGCGCCGCATTCCGCGCAACCGCAAAGTATCAGCCAAAGAACTGCACGAGCAATTGGTCGATACCGAAGTCGGACGCGACCTGCGCACTATTCAACGGCAACTGGAAATGCTCAGTGAGCATTTCGACATCGAACGCGACGACCGCAGCAAACCTTACGGCTAGCCGTTCCGCAAGTGCTGCGCATTCTTTTTGCTGAGTTAGTGACACGCATCAATTGTGACAAGGATGATACAGAGTCCTCGTATGTTGCATTTGACATGGACGATGGCACGGTAGTTTTAATCACGAGCATACATCTGAAGGATGGAGAGCTAACTTTCGGCATGTTTGACCAAATGCTAACCAACAATCTGATGATCATTGAGGATTTTACCAGTGTGATTATGAAGGTGGTTTACTGTGGAGTGAAACCATCCGAGGCGATGAGGTTTTATAAAGATGAAAAGCTTGCAGCTAAAACTTTGCACTAGCGGAGATAAAAAGGAGCGGGCATGTTCATACTATATCTATTGTTTTGGTTCATCGTTTTATTGGTGGTTGGTACTTTGCTGATTGGGTTACTAGCGGCGTTAATGTCTGGTGCTCTGTTTAAATCAAAAGGCGATAAGTAAAGTCAAAAGTGGCAACTATGCTTTCATGGTAGCAACGAAACCGATAACTTAACCCGCAGCATTTTTGGCTTGCCTTGTGCTCATCCGAATCAGAAAGAAATTTATGCGCTGGAAATTATTTCTCGACATTGAACGTTTTCCGAAGGATACGAGCTGGCTAGTTGCGAGGTCGGTTGATGAAGCGACGGCACTGATCGCTCAGCATGGCTATCCCGTGGAAATGTCTTTGGACTACGAGCTCGGCAAAAACGAGCCGACCGGCTTTGATTTCTTGAAGGCACTTACGGACGAGGTAATGAGTGGCTGGCCGAATTTAGATTTCCCTGTAGTCGAGTTTGATTGCCACTCGAATGACATAGATGGCAGATGCAAAATACTGGGGTTGTGGAAGTCGTTCCAGAATAAGTTAGGCCGCAGGCATGCACGAACAGATTTATTACCTTCGACCATTTCGCGTGAAATACTTACTGAGCAGGATGCCAGTAATCAGTCGCCCGCGCACTTGGTTGTCGCCATTTCCTCCCGTGCGCTATTCAACCTAGACGAGAGTCACGCCGTTTTTGAAAACGAGGGCGTGGAGGCGTATTGCCGCTATCAAGTGGAGCGCGAAGAACTTCCGCTTGAGCCGGGTGTGGCGTTTAGTCTGGTGAAGAAGTTGCTGGCGCTGAATGAGCGCGATCCTGCCAACCCTCGCGTTGAGGTGATTTTGTTGTCGCGCAACAATGCGGATACTGGGCTGCGCATTTTCAATTCGATCAAGTATCACAATCTGAATATCAGTCGTGCGGCCTTTACGCGTGGCGAGAGTACGCATCCCTATATCTCGGCATTTGGCGCGCAATTGTTTCTCTCTGCCGAACCGGGTGATGTGCGCAAGGCGCTGGATGCAGGTTTTGCCGCAGCAACAATTCTGGCCTCGGCAGCTGCACCAGTGGCAGATTCTCACCCCGCGCAGTTGCGCATTGCCTTCGACGGCGATGCGGTGCTATTTTCGGATGAGTCCGAGCGTATCTATAAACGCGATGGGCTGGATGCGTTTGAAAGCAACGAGGCACTTGCCGCCAAGCAGCCTCTGCCCGGTGGCCCGTTCAAAAATTTCCTTGCCTTGCTGCACCGCATTCAACTGGACTATCCGGCAGACACTTCGCCCATCCGCACCGCGCTCATCACCGCACGCGGCGCACCCGCCCACGAGCGCGTTATTCTCACCCTGCGCGCATGGAACATCCGCATCGACGAGGCGCTATTCCTCGGCGGCATGGATAAAGGCGCATTCCTGAAAGCATTCGGGGCGGATATTTTCTTTGATGATCAGCAGAAGCATTGTGAATCCGCGCGCAAGCACGTCGCCACCGGGCACGTGCCGCATGGGGTGGCAAATGAGGAGTGATTGGGGGGGGTAGAATGGGCTCTAGCTTCGCAGCATGGTAATAGTATTGGGAGCCGCTCATCATAGCCGTGTTGTTATGCACCTGCTATTATTCGACTTGGCTGAAAAAATACACAGCTAAGTCGCTGGTCATCCCAGTGGGGGGGCGTTATGCGAATTGCGTGTTAACCACACAACGGAGGTAATCATGAGCTACGCTGAATTGATCGAAAAAAGATTGCTAACTTTACCTGTGGCTAAACAGGCTGAGGTTTTTGACTTCGTTGAGTTTTTGGCAAGCCGTGATCAGTCTGAGCGCGGTGAAGAACATACGCTGGCGAAGTCGCCCTTGGCAGATATGATGAGAAACCCTTTGCAAGTGACCAACTTCACTCCCTTGAACAGGGATGAAGCCAATGCCCGCTAAATGCTTTGTTGATAGCAATATCTGGCTATACTCACTGATTCAGAGTGGTGATGATGTTAGGCATCAGCAAGCGGCAAATTTTCTCATTCAATTGGATTGTCCTGTTATCAACTCGCAAGTGATTCGTGAAATTTGTAGCAACTTAAAGAAAAAAACGAACATTCCAGAGGAGCGGTTATGTGTTTTGATTCTTGGCTGGTATCAAAACTGTAAAGTCGTTCACTCAACTGCATCGCAACACTTGCTGGCCTCCCGTCTTAGAAACTCATATTCGTTTAGTTATTGGGACAGTCTGATTGTTGCTGCGGCACTTGAATCCGGCTGCACAACGCTGTTTAGCGAAGACATGCAACACGGGCAAAAGATTGAAAGAGAGCTAACCATCATCAATCCTTTCATCTAGCTTGGTGCATTTTGACCGTAAGTTAAATATAAGGTCTCACTCGCCGAATCTGTGGCTTCAAACTTGACCACATCTCGCCCATTCGCACCCTGCGCGCATGGAACATCCGCATCGACGAAGCGCTATTCCTCGGCGGCATGGATAAAGGCGCATTCCTGAAAGCATTCGGTGCGGATATTTTCTTTGACGATCAGCAGAAGCATTGCGAGTCCGCCCGCCAGCACGTTGCCACCGGGCATGTGCCACATGGAGTGGCTAACGAATAGACGGTAATGATCCTAGAAAGCTCAGTTGATTCGATACGCTTTGCTTCCCTCGATACGGCTACGCCTACTCGGGACGAACGGACTAAGGATGCGATCACCAGTTTGGTGAGAGACCGTTCGTCCTGAGTAGCCCGTTTTTTGGGCGTATCGAAGGATTGACATGGTTCAACTGAGGATTCTAGGATGATTTTACTTGAGTGCGAAGCAGTTATAACGCCTTACCAACTTGCCCGATAACGGCCAGTGGTCACTGGCCGTAGCCGAATTCTGCCTTTCAAGCAGACTGTCTGATTGCAAACTCTACGTCTGCTTGACTAGCAACAGATGCCGAAGGAACCCCTATTCCATCAGAATACTCAGTGCGTGATTAACGCCAGCGACAATGTCGGCCAGTAGGTGATGATCAGTACGGAGAGCAGCAGGATCGCGACGAACGGCAGCACGGCGCGGAAAATTTCCAGCATCGGGCGGTCGAAGCGATACATGGCGATGAACAGGTTCATGCCCATCGGTGGCATCAGGTAGGCGATCTCCATATTGGCCAGGAAGATGATGCCGAGATGAACCGGATGGATGCCGTAGCCCACGGCGATGGGCAGGATCAACGGCACCATGATGACCAATGCGGAAAAAATATCCAGCATCATGCCGAGCGCGAGCAGGAACAGATTCAGCAGCAGCAAAAAGGTGAAAGCATTGTCCACATGGCTGCGAATGAAGCCGAACAGCTTGGACGGAATCTCCGCATCGAGCAGATAATTGGTCGAGGCCAGCGACATGCCCAGCACGATCAGAATTGCGCCGACCAGCACCATGGATTCACGCATGATCTTGGGCAAATTGGTGAAGGTGATTTCGCGATGAATGAGCACCTCGACAATAAACACGTAGATGGCGGTCACCGCCGCCGCTTCGGACACGGCGAAGTAGCCGCTGTAGATGCCGCCTAGCACGATGAAGGGCAACGGCAGCTCCCATGCCGCTTCGCGCACGGCTGCCAGCGCTTCACGGGCGCTGAACGGCGTAAGCGGAACGGGCGAGCCGCGTCTTTGCCACAAACCGTAAATTGACAGCAGCACGATAATCAGCAAACCCGGCAGGATACCGGCCAGAAACAGATCGCTGATCGAGACGGGCGCACCGATGTTGAGTTGCTGTGCGACCACGCCGTAAAGAATGAGCGGCAGCGAGGGCGCGAACAGTAGGCCGATGCTGCCCGAGGTGGTGACCAGTCCCAAGCTGTAACGTTCCGAATAGCCCGCTTCTTTGAGCGCCGGATACAGCATGCCGCCGAGCGCCACGATGGTCACGCCGGAGGCACCGGTAAAGGCGGTGAACATTGCGCAGATGACCAGTGCCACCGCTGCCAACCCGCCCGGCATCCAGCCGAAGAAGACATTGGTAATACGCACCAGACGGTGTGGTGCATTCGATTCTGCCAGCAGATAACCGGCGAAGGTGAATAGAGGAATTGCCAGCAATACCGGCATTTCTGCCAGACGGTAGATCTCGATGACGACGACCGTCAGATCCATGCCGTCGAGTGCAAAATTAATCATCACGCTCGCCGCGATCACCGCAAACAGCGGCGCGCCAAGCAACATCATGGCGATGAGTGCAATCCCGATCAGGATCGTCATTCTGCCACCTCGCGGCCGCGAGCCTGTTGCACGTGGTGCATAAAGCGCAAGCCGTAGCGCAGCGCGATCAGGGTAAAGCCCAGCGGTAAAATGAGAGCGGCAACCCACACCGGTAGCGAGCCGAAAGCCATTTCGCCGGAAACCTGCGCGCTCTGTATGAAACGCCACGCTTGCCATGCCAGTATCAGGCACACCGTCAGAGTAAATAAGTCGGTCACCGCCACCACGCCCGATTTGATCCGGTTAGGCAGCCAGCGCGCAATGGCATCCACATGAATATGCTTGCCATCACGGCTGGCGGCGATGGCTCCCAGAAATGCCACCCACAGCACCAGCAGGCGCAACATCTGATCGGCACCGAAGATGCTGATATCAAAGAAATTGCGGAACAGAATCTGCGCGGCTGCCAACCCTACCATCAACGCCAGCATGGCGATGAGTAGTGCATTCTCGGTCCAGGTGACAACCTTTATCAGGCGAGCCAGAGCAGGGGGCAGATTATGAGTCGGCATGCGTTAATGCGCGGCAGGGTGGCTGTGACGGTACGCATCGAGATGAGTACGCAACTCCTTGAGTAACGCGGGCGAAAATACTCCCTGCGTGGTTAAACGCTGGATGGTTTGATCGGCGGCGGTGCGCAGCTTGGCAACTTCTTCAGGGGGCAGCGTGACAAACACGATGCCCTGTTTGCGCAGCGCTTCGCGTGCAGCGTTGTCGTCGATGCGCGTCTGCCGGTTCATTTCCGCATACACGCGTTCCATTACCTCACGCACCACGGCCTGATCTGCCGGGCTCATGCTGGAAAAGGATTTCTTGTCCACAGCCAGCGCACCGAAGATGGACACTGTTGGCAAGTCGGTCAGATATTTAACTTTGGTATGCCATTGCAAGGCGATGGCCCCCGTCGGGGTGCAGCCTATAGTGGTGAGCAGCCCGGTTTGCAAGCCGGTGAGTACATCGGTGAGCGGTAACGGCAGCGTTGGTGAGGCCAACGTCTCGAACATCGCACGGCTAATATCGTCACCTTCCGGTACCCATATTTTCTGATTCTTCAGATCATCGACATGCTTTATCTGAGAACTTGACATCAGGTAAGCAAAGCCGCCATCAGTGATACCGAAAGTCACGAAGCCGTGATCTTCGATGCCCTGCGCAATTTTCTTGTCCATGCGCGCGCGCACATAGTCCAGTTCATCGTAGGAGCGGAACAACATCGGCAAACTGTATATTTGTCCATCCGGGTATATCTCGGCTAACGCGCCGCCGGTGAGTGCGCCGCCCTGCAATTGTCCGGCGCGAATCTTGCGCAGCACTACGCGGTCGCTACCCATGCTGCCGCCCGGATATAACTTGATGGTAACCCGTCCTGCTGTACGCTTATCGATCTCTTCGGCACCTTTACGCAATTCCATCATCCATTGCGTGCCATCCGGCGCAAACGTGGCGATTTTCAGATTCAGCGCCTGCACCGGAGCAGTTGGAACAACCAGCAGCGCAGCAAACATCAGTGATAACAGTAAACGCATTTCTTCCCCTTGGGTATTCGGTTTTCGACGGAGTATTACCCCGTTCTGATTTAAATGTTTAAAAATATTTATCGGCGCTCGCCAGCAACTCGCGAGCCTGCCGCTTGGCCAGCACGTTGCTCAGTGTCAGTCCCGGTGCTACCGCATCCGCATCGAGTACTTCCTGCAATAAACGATCATGCAGCGGCCTGTCGTAAGTGATGCGCGCGTAACGGCGCGCGTATTCTACCTTCGCCATTAAATCTCGTCCTCCCGAAAGTTGAATGGCACGCTCGAAATGTTCGCGCCCCTCTTCCGGTTTTCCGCCCAGCGTGGGAGGCAGTAAGGTGGCGAACACGCCCAGATACAGGTGTCCCTCGCCGTGGCTATAAGTCTCGTCCAATTCGACAACTCGCGTCATCATGGCCTTAACTTTCGCCAAGTTGGCGATGGCATTCCAATCGTTGCTGTTGGCCTGAATCCAGCCGGCCCAAACCGTACCGCTGGTATACAGCAGCGGCACATCTTCAAGTTTCAGCGTGCCGATGGCGGCGGCAAAATAATCGTAGGGCTGATCCAGTAAATTGCATAGCCGCGAATCGTGGGCGCAAAGCGCACGGTCATTATAGTCGCGCGCCTTGCGCGAAAGACGTTTGGCGCGCTCAGGCTCTTTGACAAAGGCTGAGGTATAAGCGCCGTACAGTTTGCTGCCCGCCAGCAACAAACTTTCATTCTGCGGATCACCTTCGATCAGGCTGTCGATGAGCAACAAATACGATGCCGTCGCGGCTTCCACCGTTTCCGGATCATCATTGTTGATAATCGCATTGGATAAGTTGTTGGCAAAACGGCTGCTGGCAGAAGTAACGACGCTGGAACAACCAGCCAGAAAAAGCAACGTCAGCAGGAAAGACAAACGAATAAAACGCATCATTGAAATCTATAAGGAGTTGGTTTCTTGGGGTTTTGGCACAGGCTAAACTATTTTAGCGCCTCGTGCAACACGGGCGCGAATTGTACTGTGTGTTGAATGTTGCAAACATCCCACGTAGAATAAAAAAGATGCGGGTGTAGTTCAATGGTAGA